>NZ_BJKJ01000011.1:0-142233 GCF_006538305.1 Alteromonas sp. KUL17 | reverse complement strand
CCCAACAATGTCCCACCTTAGCGCTAGTACCTCTCTGAACCATGGCGATTTATACCCTGCATCGGTAACGATAATGGGTCGGCAATTTGAAGGTAACATGGCGTGTAATGTCTTTAAGAATGCTTTGTGGGTGGCGGGTTTCTCTTTGGTCTTGTTGCAATGCACTTCTTGATAAAGTGTGACGGGCCGACCTTTCAGGGATATTGCCGCGCGTAAAAGAAAATGCGCTTTACGGTCGTCTAAATCTGACCAGTCGATTGAGATAACAGGGCGTGTTGTGTTGCCGCAAAATAGTTGGCATATAGATGCATAGATAAGCGGTGTTTCACTTAGTAAATGCGGGTTTGAGAGCAAGCGGTCAGCGCGTTTAATCCGATGTTTTTCAAAGGCTTTAGTATTAATTCCTCGACCCATGCTGGTTACAGTTGCAGCGCTTCCATTAAGCAGACTTTTGACGCACGCCGTGACCGCACTTAGACGAGTTTTATGCATATTGTAGCTGACAAGCGTAACGACATTGTTCACAATAGATAGAGCATTCATGGCTGTTTGGCCTCAGTGATTTTTGGCGATTGATCTGATCACCAAACGTCATGAATGTTCCTATTTTTTTATCTCACTGGTATCGTTATATTATTTGTGGGGATACCTCAGACTCTGACCCCAATTTTTAGCTGGCGAGGCGTTGCAGAATATCCTGGAGCATCGCTTTGCTGCAGCCAAAGTTAATTCTGAAATGATCCGCCTTGTGAAAATCGATGCCTGGTGACGGGCCTACGCCTTTCTCTTCGGCCCACTGCTGGACGTTCTCTACACCTAGTCCACTGGCGTCTACCCACGCTAGGAACGTCGCATCGGCTTTGAGCATTTTAAGCCCGTCAATGCTGTTTACTGTGTTAAACACCATATCTCTGTTTTCACGCAAGTAGGTAAGTTGCTGCTGATGCCACTCATCACATTGAGTGAATGCTGCTTCTGTAGCCGCTAAGCCCAATACAGTAACCCAAGGTACGATGCCCGCTGCGGCGTTGGTAAATGCCTGACGCAGTTGGCGATTAGGGATGATGGCAAAAGACGTTCCCAAACCAGCAATATTAAATGTTTTACTGGCAGCCATTAGCGTAACGCTATTTTCAGCAAGGTTGGACTCGCGGCCTGCCGGTATGTGCTGCTTGCCTTCTTCTAGAATAAGGTCGCAGTGGATTTCATCAGAACATAGCTTAACGTTGTTCGCGTTACAGATCTCAGCAATGCGATCTAATTCAGCTTTAGTAAGCACCGAACCTACCGGGTTCATTGGGTTACAAAGAATAAACAGCTTACATTTAGGATCAGCCGCTTCTCTTTCTAATGCTTCAAAATCTAACGTATAGCGCGCACCTTCAACACTCGAGATAGTTTCAGAACTCGTGCCGTCGTCATTTTGCACTACCGTGCCTATATCTACCCGTTCGAGACCATTTAGTTTTGGGGCAGCCAGTAGAGGCGGATAATTAGGTGTTTGAATAAGTACTTTATCACCGGGTTCACAATAGGCTTTACACGCTACGTTAAACGCTGGCACAACGCCTGGTGTCCACACTAGCCACTCGGGTTGAATTTCCCAATTATGCTTATCTTTAAGCCATCTCACTACAGCCTGAATGGCGCCTTCGTGATGTGCAGGCAGTATGTAACCCATGTTGCCATGCTCAACCTGACCCGAAATGGCGTCTAGAATTGGCTGCGCGCAACGAAACTCAGTATCGGCAACCCACGCAGGAATGATGTCTTTCCCTTTGTACTTTTGCCATTTAAACGAAAACGTGTCTTTTCTGGGAGGGGTATTATCGAATAAGGCGCTCACATTACATCCTGTTGCATAAAAACTTATGCCAACAGTGTAGAATTTTAGCGCCTCATAAACTAGGGGCGTGAGATGAATTAACCCGAATTTTCTATATCGAAATGTACTTTAATAGAGATAAATTAACACGTTAAAGCCAAAGGTAAATTACGCTTTGCTGTCCTAACCTGTTTTACGTTGTCATCGTTAACCACGAAGTAGATTTTTGGCTCGCATGCACACCTGTAGCGTGCGATACATAAAATGAAAAACAACCTACAGGCTTAGCTGGCCTGCGACACCGCCTCTCTCGATTTTTGAACTAGCTCTTCCATATTGAGTGGCTTAGCAAGAAAACCGGTAACCTGAAGTTTACGCGCTTCTATCACTAACTCTTTGTTAGGGTCGGCAGTAATGAGTAAAAATGGAACGTCCAAACCCGAAGACTGACAGGTTTTTAGAAGACTTAGTCCATCATAATCCGGCATTACTTGGTCACTGATGATCAAGCTGATAGATTCTGCGGTTTGTTGCAGCAAAAAATCCCTTGCAAATTTACTACGTGTAAATGGATACACGGTGGCGTCTAACTGCGTTTCCAACGCGTCAGTAATAAGGTCAAGCGTGATAGGATCATCTTCAACTACTGCTACAGAAAACACTACCCTTCCCCTTTTTGTTAGGTCATTAGCCGTAAATATTACAGCGACTTAGCTCACGTGTTAAGGCATCAGTCTATTGTACCAATCCGCATAGATTAATGCTCGCTGGGTATTGATCTATGCGGACTGATTTTCCAAGCATAGAATCTCTGAACGCTTTTGACCACTAACCTTTGGTCGATATTTAAACTTTTTCTAACGTTTTAGTGATAATGCTAGAAAGCAGCTTTTTTGATAGGAAGTGACGGTGTGTAAGTTGAGACACGAGTTGAAACATTGCAGGCCAAACTCATCGGCAAAATGGAAAAAAATGCCAGCTGACGCTGGCATTTTCAAAATCAATGTAAGTCTTAGAAGCTATTAAGACTTAGGTGCACGTGATGCACGCTTACGCTCGTTTTCTGTAAGAAGCTTCTTACGAATACGGATAGATTCAGGCGTTACTTCTACTAGTTCGTCGTCATCGATGAACTCAAGCGCTTGCTCAAGTGACATTCTGATAGGCGGAACAAGTGTTTGCGCTTCATCAGTTCCTGATGCACGAACGTTAGTAAGCTGCTTACCTTTAAGGGCGTTTACAGTAAGGTCGTTGTCACGGCTGTGAATACCGATAACCATACCTTCGTACACTTCAACACCGTGACCGATGAATAGGCGACCGCGTTCTTGAAGGTTAAACAGGGCGTTAGTTAGTGCTTTACCGTTTGCGTTAGCGATTAGAACACCGTTCTTACGCTTACCAATGATACCGCCTTTGTACGGACCATAGTGATCGAACGTGTGATATAGCAAACCAGAACCCGACGTTAACGTCATGAATTCTGTTTGGAAACCAATTAGGCCACGGCTTGGAATGATAAAGTCGATACGAACACGACCTTTACCATCTGGAGACATGTCAGTCATTTCTGCTTTACGCAGACCAAGCTGTTCCATGATTGAACCCTGGTGCTGTTCTTCACAGTCAATAGTCAAGGTTTCGTATGGTTCTTGCGTTGCGCCGTCAACTTCTTTCAGAATTACTTCTGGACGAGACACTGCAAGCTCGTAACCTTCACGACGCATGTTTTCGATAAGAATACCTAGGTGAAGTTCACCACGACCAGATACGCGGAACTTGTCCGGATCAGGCATTTCTTCAACGCGCAGTGCAACGTTGTGTACTAGTTCGTCTTTAAGGCGCTCTAGAATGTTACGTGACGTTACATACTTACCTTCTTTACCTGCAAACGGCGAGGTGTTTACTTGGAACGTCATGGTTACTGTAGGCTCGTCAACCGTAAGTGGAGGAAGTGCTTCTACAGTGTTGATGTCACAAATGGTGTCAGAGATCTTAAGTTCGCCAAGACCTGTGATTGCAATGATGTCGCCCGCGTGAGCAGATTCAACTTCGTGACGAGCAAGGCCAAGGTAGCCGTAAACTAAGCCAACTTTGCCGTTGCGCTTTTTGCCATCAGCAGTAACAACCGTTACTTGTTGGTTTGGCTTAACAGAACCACGCTTAACACGACCTACGCCGATAACACCCACGTATGAGTTGTAGTCAAGCTGAGAGATCTGCATTTGGAATGCGCCGTCGATATCTGCATCAGGAGGAGAAACCTGGTCAACGATAGTTTGGAACAATGCCGTCATATCGTCTTCTTTAGTATCTGCATCTAGTGATGCCCAACCGTTTAGTGCTGAAGCGTAAACAACTTGGAAATCTAGCTGTTCGTCAGTTGCACCTAGGTTGTCGAATAGGTCGAAAACTTGGTCCATAACCCAATCAGGACGTGCGCCAGGCTTGTCGATTTTGTTGATAACAACGATTGGCTTAAGACCTTGAGCAAATGCCTTTTGCGTAACAAAACGCGTTTGTGGCATTGGGCCTTCCTGCGCATCTACAAGTAGAAGTACAGAGTCAGCCATCGACATTACACGCTCTACTTCACCACCGAAGTCAGCGTGTCCTGGAGTATCTACGATGTTGATACGGTAGTCATTCCAGTTAATCGCTGTGTTCTTAGCTAGGATGGTAATGCCACGTTCTTTCTCGATGTCGTTCGAGTCCATTACGCGCTCTTCTTGCTCGCCTCGAGATTCAAGGGTGCCAGACTGCTGTAACAGTTTGTCTACCAGGGTGGTTTTACCGTGGTCAACGTGGGCGATGATTGCGATGTTACGCAATTTATTAATATCAGTGGTATTCATGCTTATATAGAGCCTGTGTAAATCAACGTCTACTTCAATTCAGTGGAAAGGAGTATGCGTTAGATTTGTTGCAAAAAAATGCAGATAGAAAAATTTGCGCGGATTGTACAGAAAAACCTCGACGTTTGCGCATCTTTTTTTGATGGATTGGTGTTTTATTGCTTTTCAAACACTTGTTCAACAAATAACCAGTTATATTGCACCGAATTGATCATAATTGGTGGTCATCCGTTACAAAGTAAACTAGGCTCATTGACGTACAAATGAGCATAAAACACCATGATGGTGCATCACTGCACTAACATGGTGCATTTTAATTCAAAAGGAAGTGATGAATGCCTGTCTATGCCGCAGAAATCGGCACACATATAGATGGCATGATAATCGCTTTCACTTTTGCCACTGTTGGAGTGAAGCTGATCATTCCGCATTTTTACATTAAACCTGGAGGACACGATGTCAGTAGAAAAGGCATTAGAGCTGATTAAAGAAAGTGAAGCGAAGTTTGTAGATTTACGTTTTACCGATACAAAAGGTAAAGAACAACACGTATCTATCCCTGCGGGCCTAGTTGATGAAGAGTTTTTCGAAGAAGGTAAAATGTTCGACGGTTCTTCAATCGCTGGCTGGAAAGGTATTAACGAATCAGACATGGTTCTTCTTCCAGATGCTGACAGCTGTGTTGTTGACCCTTTCGCAGAAGAGACACAAGTAAACATCCGTTGTGACATCGTTGAGCCTTCAACAATGGAAGGTTATGAGCGTGACCCACGTTCAGTTGCTCGCCGCGCAGAAGAATTCCTAAAATCAACTGGCATCGGTGACACTGTATTCTTTGGTCCAGAGCCAGAGTTCTTCCTATTCGACGACGTTAAATTCCATACTGACATGGCGGGTTCTTTCTACAAGATTGACTCTTCTGAAGCAAAGTGGAACTCTGGCGAAGAGTTTGAAGGCGGCAACATGGCACACCGCCCTGGCGTTAAAGGCGGTTACTTCCCAGTACCACCAGTGGACTCTGCTCACGATATCCGTGCTGCAATGTGTCTAGTTATGGAAGAGATGGGCCTTGTTATCGAAGCGCACCACCACGAAGTTGCAACTGCTGGCCAAAACGAAATTGCTTGCCAATTCAATACGCTAGTTAAGAAAGCTGACGAAATTCAAGTTTACAAGTATGTTGTTCACAACGTTGCACACGCATACGGTCAAACAGCTACCTTTATGCCTAAGCCGCTTGTTGGCGATAATGGTTCTGGTATGCACTGTCACCAATCTATCTCTAAAGATGGCGTAAACATCTTTGCTGGTGACAAGTACGCAGGTCTTTCTGAGGAAGCACTTTACTACATTGGTGGTATCATCAAGCACGCGCGCGCAATCAACGCGTTTGCTAACGCTTCTACTAACTCATACAAGCGTCTAGTTCCTGGATTCGAAGCACCGGTAATGCTTGCATACTCTGCACGTAACCGTTCTGCATCTATTCGTATTCCTCACGTAACTAGCGATAAAGCACGTCGTATTGAAGTACGTTTTCCTGACCCAACAGCTAACCCATACCTAGCGTTCACTGCTATGCTTATGGCGGGTATCGACGGTATTAAGAACAAGATCCACCCTGGTGATTCAATGGATAAAGACTTGTACGACCTACCGCCAGAAGAAGCTGCTGAAATTCCAACAGTTGCAAGCTCGCTAGAAATGGCACTTGAAGCTCTTGATAACGACCGTGACTTCCTTAAAGCTGGTGGCGTTATGACTGACGACATGATTGATGCATACATCGATCTTAAGTCTGAAGAAGTAACGAAACTTAACATGACTACTCACCCTGTTGAGTTCGACATGTACTACAGCGTGTAATTTCGCACTGTATAGCAATTTATACTAAAGCCCGCTCTGCGGGCTTTTTTTATGCGTACGATTTATCTACTATGTTTTTATAGCTATGCTAATGAATACTCTTTCATGCTGTATCAACTGCGCACAGGGCTTTGCCCGCTTGCATCTGCATACAACTAGAAAGGTTATCCATAAGCCAAACATAGCAAGCTATATGAATTAGCCAGCTAGCCAAAACCACATTGATTAGGTAACGACACGTGCACTACATGACGCGACACATTTGCTTAATTTCGCTATTACTAAGTAGCGGCAATGGCTTACTGCCTGTGCAAGCGGAAATGCTGAGCCAAGAAAGTACCCAGCAAGAAGCACAAGAAAGCGAAACCGGACAAAGCAGCAATGCAACATCAGCCGCAGCTACCTCTCCAATGACCATATACAAGGTGGTAGGTAAAGACGGCTCTGTGACTTACACCGACAAGCCGCAGCAAAACGCAGAACCCTTAGCTTTCGATGTAAAAACGCAAAACGTAGTAACCGCGGCAAAGGTTACCCCACCTCCCCCTGCGAAGCCGGCTGCCCCCAAGCCCAACTATCGCGTAGTCATTAAGTCACCTGCACCAGAAGCGACAATTCGCAATAACTTGGGTGAATTCACTATTTCTGCCGCACAACCTGGTGCACCCAAAGCGCCAATCTACCGATTAATCTTTGACGACGCCCCATTAGCTAGCAATAGTTCAGGGGTCTTTAAGCTTACTGGTATCCATCGTGGGGCACATACTTATAAAGTTGAACTCACGAACAATACGGGCAAGACTCTTGCATCGTCTCCATTACAAACCCTTTACCTGCATCAGGCATCGGCGTTAATTAATAACTAATAGCGTGCAACCACTGTTATGTATGCGCACCATAGGGGTTCAGTGAACATTTCTTCTTGAGCTCTTTATTCGCGCAACGCATCATTGCAAGCTACAATGCACAATTATGGTGCAAAGGAGACGAGCTCGGATGCATTCCACCGAGTTAGAAACACAACAGCTAATCAATAGCCTAAATACCGCACTGGTAATGGTAGACAACAAACTTACGATTGTTTATGCCAACCACGCTGGTGAAGCTTTGTTTGAGACTGGATTAAAACAACTTATTGGGCATCCACTTCAAGATTTTTTCTTGCCGGGCACAATAGAAACCACCCGACTTAAAGCTGCCATCAGAAAAGGTGAAGATTTCACCGAAAACGAAATTAAGTTGGCTTTTCGAGATAACCGCTATGTATCTGCCGACCTAACCGTTACCAACTTGCACTTCGAAGACGGCCCACGACTGCTATTTGAAGTTAAAAAGATTGACCAGCAAAAGCGAATTTCTCGAGAAACTTTACAAAACGCGCAGCATTACGCAGCACGGGAGTTGGTTCGCGGCCTTGCACACGAAATCAAAAATCCTCTTGGTGGTATTCGCGGTGCAGCACAGCTATTAGAAAAAGAGCTGATTGACGAGCATAAAGAATTTACAAGCATGATCATTGAGCAGTCTGACCGTCTGCGAAACTTAGTTGATCGATTGCTTGGACCAAATTCACTACCTCGATTTGAAGAAAGCAACGTGCATCAAGCGCTTGAAAAAATACGCAGCTTAATGCGCTTTGACTCAGACAATCCCATTACCATAGTTCGCGACTATGACCCCAGCATTCCACCGCTTATGTTAGACCCTGACATGATTCAGCAAGCGGTGCTCAATATTGTGCGCAACAGCGTTCAGGCATTAACCGAGAGCCAAACCCCCAACCCACAAATTAGGTTAATTACGCGAATAGAGCGCCAAATGACAATTCAAACGAAGCGTCACGCGCTGGTAGCTAAAATAAAAATTATTGATAACGGCCCGGGTATTCCGGCTGAAGTAAAAGACACACTTTTCTACCCCATGGTCACAAGCAAGCAAAATGGCTCTGGGTTGGGTTTGTCTATTTCACAGACCCTTATAAACCACCACGGCGGCAAAATAGATGTAGATAGCTACCCTGGTCACACTGAGTTCGTAATTTACATACCAATAGATCGTAAGGAGACAGACGATGACGAATGAGTCTGTGTGGATTGTCGATGATGACAGTTCTATTCGTTGGGTGCTGCAAAAGGCCTTACAAGCAGCAGATATCAGCTGCTTAAGTTTTGAAAACCCTGAAGATTTATTGCTTCAACTTCAAAGCGGCCAAGCCCCTGAAGTCATCATTTCAGACATAAGAATGCCACAAATGGACGGCATGACGTTACTGAACGAAGTGCATGCCTCGCACGCTATGCTCCCCGTTATCATTATGACGGCGCATTCGGATTTAGACAGCGCAGTTAACGCATATCAAAAAGGCGCCTTTGAATATTTGCCAAAGCCATTTGATATCGACGAGGCAGTAACCTTAACCCAGCGGGCGCTGGCACATGCCAGAGAGCAATCCACCGTATCTAAAGCGCAAGTTGAAGACGTAGTAACGGAAATAATTGGCGAAGCACCTGCCATGCAGGAAGTGTTTCGTGCCATAGGTCGTTTGTCTCGCTCTTCAATTAGCGTGCTAATTAACGGGCAATCAGGAACGGGTAAAGAACTTGTGGCGCACGCCCTTCATAGGCACAGCCCAAGAGCAAGTAAACCTTTCATCGCCCTTAATATGGCCGCCATTCCTGCCGACCTTGTAGAATCAGAACTATTTGGCCATGAGAAGGGCGCATTTACCGGAGCCCAGGCAGCTCGTCAAGGCCGCTTCGAACAAGCCGACGGCGGAACATTGTTCTTAGATGAAATAGGCGATATGCCGTTAGATGTACAAACCCGCCTTTTACGTGTGCTTGCAGACGGCCAGTTTTATCGTGTCGGTGGCCATCAATCAGTGAGTGTGGACGTACGCATCATCGCTGCAACTCACCAGAATTTAGAACAAAGGGTTGCTGAAGGTAAGTTTAGGGAAGATTTGTTCCACCGCTTAAACGTTATCCGAGTGCACCTTCCTTCACTTAACGAGCGCCGCGAAGATATTCCATTACTAACCCGTCACTTCTTGCGCCGAGCAGCCAAAGAACTTGATGTAGAAGCGAAAAGCATATCGAAAGACGCTGAGCGCGTAATGTCTCAGCTACCATGGCCTGGAAACGTAAGGCAGCTAGAAAACGTGTGTCGCTGGTTAACGGTAATGGCGAGTGGTCAAGAAGTGCTGCCCAGCGATCTGCCACCGGAAATTCACAGCGATAGCAGTATTGAAAAACCTAGCGCTGAATCGGGTGAGTGGCCAGATTTGTTGGCAAGCTGGACCGATAAACAGCTTCGCGACGGCCATCACAATATTCTTAACGACGCGATGCTGACGTTTGAACGTATTATGCTTGAGCGAGCACTTCAGCACACTCATGGCCACAAACAAGATGCAGCCAAACGCTTGGGTTGGGGGAGAAATACCCTAACAAGAAAGTTAAAAGAACTGGGTGTGAACTAACCCTAGTGACTACGCCGAAAGCTAGCAGGGAACTCGCTGCTAGCTTATAAGCGGCTTGCTACCTAATGTCCTTTCGTCAGTAGCGCCGTCATTCCCTGATTGAAATGCCTTACCCACTTCATACTAAACTGGCCTTTGGCGCTTCGATTTATTTCTATCACCGCCTCTTTTTTAGAAAGTACGTTATCTTCATTGTGCGCTCTTGGGTGTGTCATTGCATCGTAGGTATCAACAATGGCTAATAACTTCGCACCTTCACAGATATCGTCTTCTTTTAGCCCCAATGGATAACCTGTTCCATCAGTGCGTTCATGGTGCTGCATCACGATTTTGCGCGCCATATCCCATTGGTCTAGGTGCTCTAACAAACGGGCACTTTTATACACATGAGAGCGCATAAGATTAAATTCGATATCGCTTAGCGCATCCCCTTTGTGCAAAAGCTTCAATGGCATGAAGGCCATTCCGAAGTCATGTACATAGCTGGCTACGGCAAGCTGATCTTCGTCTATAGGGTTTTCGGCCACGTCGTTAATATACATAGCCAGTTTGGCAATGCGATCACCACGACCAGACCAGTAGTTAGAGCGGCGTTCAATGGTTTGCATTAAGTCGCGGAAAAATAGAATATCTTGCTTCTTTTCACTACTAATATCTTTAGGGATACCTGTAGCCGCTAACGTAGGGGGCTTTATCTGAACGTTTTGTGGGTCGTCTTCATCCGCAACAATATCTAACGCTGGGTTAAGTAATAAGACCGCTTCGGTAAGGCGTTTTTCATGCTCAGCAGTATTTTCAGGCGTCACACGACCGATAGCTAAAACCAGCTGATTGTGAAGATTGTCATCGTATTCGGCTTTGCCACTGGCCATTACAGCCTCTACGAAGGCTTTTACTCTGTCCATTGTAAGCAATACCAAGTCACTCATAGTACTTGTGTACGCCACCTGCCCTTTGCGCAAATAATCTAGCAAGTCCTCTACATGCTGCAAAAGCGGGATCATGGGAGAGAAGTTAACGAGGCCTAAATCACCTTTAATGGTGTGGATTGAGCGAAACAGAGCACGCTGCAATTCGTTGTCTTCCGGACGAAGCTCTAATTCAATCAAGGTTTGTTCACTTGATTCATAGAGTTCGTTTATTTCCTCCATAAGGTCAGCAAGAATATCTTCTTCTAGGTCGTCTGGAGTAAATGTCTGCATATAGTGGTTACCGAGTTAGGTTCGATTGCGCTTTTTATTATTGTAATTGGGTATCGGCAAAATTTCCTCATACTAAAGGTGAGAAACATAGCCACTTTTCCAACTTATTGCTCAACTATACCTTCCGCACTGTAAAAACTCATCGGACAAGTGTACGCTGAAACTTCATCTATACTGCGCGCGTCAATTGTATCTAGGAGTTGTTTTGATCGCTTTATTCCGCATTCCGGCACTTTTTATCGCTTTTTTACTCATTAACATTGTTCTGCTAATTGTTTGTATCGCACGACCTTTTCACAAAGATAACGTGCATATTGCGGGTAGTATGTATTCACTTATGGCTAAGGTCGTAGGTCTCAAAATTATTATAAAGAAAGATCCTGCGGTTAAAATAAACGAGCCCTACGTTTACATCGCCAATCATCAAAACAGTTTCGACGTTATCACTATCTGTAAAGCTGCACTGCCTGGCGTGGTAACCATTGGCAAAAAGAGCTTAAAGTGGATCCCTATTTTCGGCCAAATCTATTGGTTGTCAGGCAATATCATGATTGATAGAAAGAATTCCGGTAAAGCCCGTAATACACTCGACATTGCTGCAAAACGCATTGCGAAAAAGAAAACGTCGGTATGGCTATTCCCAGAAGGTACACGAAGCTATGGCAGAGGCATATTACCTTTTAAGCAAGGTGCATTTCGCTTAGCTAAGGCCACCAACGAACCGGTTGTTATGGTAACCGCCAGCAATTTGCACAATAAAGTAAAATGGAACCGTTGGAATAACGGCATTGTGCTTATTGATATAGCTGCCCCTCAGGCTTTGAGCGAAGACAAGACAATTAAAGAGTGGATGGTGCATTTTAACGATGAAATGAAACAAAAGTTTGATGCGCTTAATACACAGGTCGATGAACTGGAAAAAAGCAGGTAAACTTGCGTCAAAATTGCTAACGAGTGTTTATTATGACCCAGTTCGATGAAAGAGAAGAGTGGTACGAGTTTAACCAAGAAACTATTGATGCCCTTCTAGAAGACGGCAGCCAAGCCGATGCCGACTATACCATTGAGCACCACTTCGCCAGCACTGACTTCGACGTGCTAGAAAAGGCAGCTGTTGATGCGTTTAAAGCTGGTTTTGAAGTCACCGACGCAGAAGAGCTTATTCTTGATGATGGCGAAACCATTTTCTGCTTCGACGCAGTTGCAGAGCGAAAGCTAGATATTGAAAAGCTTAATGCGGACTCTGACACCTTGCTTAAAATTGCCGACAAGCATGATGTAACCTACGACGGTTGGGGTACTTACTTCGAGCCGCGTGAAGAAGGTGAATACGAAGAAGAAGATCACTACTTCGACGACTGATCTCTAAGGCACCCTCACCGTTTTAACTGAGAAGGCGTTAAGTTACCCTTCAGCTTTTGTTCATCTTTTTCCGTCAACAATGACACTGTCATTATCGATTGGAAAAGGATGGACAGATGAAAAAGCTACTTTTCTCACTTACTACATATTCTGCTATTGCAACATTACAGCTTGCGCTTATGTCACCTGTGCATGCCAGTACCGAAAATAGCGCACAAAACAAAAGCGTTACCTCTAACGAATACCGTTACGACAAACCATTTGTTGCCGCTGAATCGCTGCTGCCTAAAACCTCAGGTGCATTGACAAGCGAAGAAACAATCACTCAATCTGTTGATGACGTTGAGACTGATCAACAGTCCCTTCCCAAGGCGGGTAAACATCAACAGCATTTAGCCGTGAGTAAGTCCTCTAGCGATATCGTAGTCAGCAGTATTAATGAGTTTTGGATTTATGAAAGTTGGGTAACTCTCGAGCAAGACATTGATTACGATGGTTATCACTCTACGTTTTCGATTGAGTTTGACGCCGACACCATTTTCACTCGCGCGCCAGTATACGCGGTCTTGTATTTGGGCAAAAACGACGTGTACGAGTCTATTCACGTGTCGTCTGAGTTTTACATTTACTCAGAAGACTCAACAGATACCTTTACCATTGAAAGCACATTAGTTTCTGGCTATCCGCCGGGTGAGTACGACATTCTATTAGAGCTTTATGATGCAGATACCGAAATGCTTGTGGCGTATACCGATGCCTATGATGACAGTGCACTCGCCTATCTTCCCCTTGAAAGTGAAAATAATGAATATGTGGTTGAAGATACGGTAGTCATAGTAGAAGAGCATGGCGGAGCATGGTCTTTACTCCCACTGTGTCTATTAGGTGGCATTGTACTTGTTAGACGAACTGTTAGACGCCGACACTGCTAACTATCTTGGAAAGTTAATCAGCTAAAAGCTGCATGCACCTGCAGCTTTTGGCTATTTTTTATACTAAAGTCTATTATATAATATAAACCTTCTTTTCCAATTAACGTTGATTCGCCAATGTACCAAGGAAAACAGTACATACTGACGCTTTCAATTGGTGTAGTGCAATGAGCATCGACAATGTTAACTTGTTCAATCTATTAGAAAATACGCAAATTGGCGTAGTCATTCACAATGCTACTGGCGTTGTAGAGTATGCCAATCCCGCTGCGTTAACGCTACTTCGATTGAGTATAGATAAACTTAAAGAGAAAAGCTTAGACGTGGACTCCTGGGAGTTCATTGACAAGCAAAACAGAAAAGTACCTTACCACGAACTTCCCATTGCCCAGGTGCTTGCTACTAGCACCGCTATAAATAACCGAATATTGGGAACGATAAATAAAGATACCGATAAAATAACGTGGTTTAATGTCAACGCATATCCCGAAAAGTACAAGGTCAATGGCAGTTCACCGTCTTTTGTAGTGGTTTATTTCACTGATATCACGGCAAAGATTAGTGATTTCTCTTACAAAGATATTGTTCAACATTCACAAGATATGATTTTGGTAACGGAAGCTCAGAATATCGATGCCCCGCTTTCTCCTAAAATCATCTATGCAAATGAAGCATTGTGTAAACATACTGAATATAGTCTTGAGGAGTTATTGGGTGAGACACCTCGCATTTTTCAAGGTGCCCTAACCGACAAAGCCTCTACGCTGCGTATTCGGCAGTCACTTATTGATCAACGCCCATGTACCGAAACACTTTTAAATTATACGAAGTCTGGCACACCTTTCTGGGTTCAAATGAACATATTCCCGCTTACCAATGAATTTGGTGAAGTAACCCATTTTGCAGCTGTTCAGCGTAACGTTAGCGAAATGAAGTTCCAATCTGAACAGCTAGATAAGCGCAATTCAGAACTTAAGAAAATAAAGCAGAACTTAGAAAGCTTGGTTAACCATCGAACCAGCGAGCTTCGTTCAGCCAATCATAAATTAGAGAAACTGGCATATTATGACGCGCTTACGAACATTCCAAATAGACGGGCATTTCTAGACGCATTTGCAAAGTCTTTAAACTTCGCAAAACGCAATGGACATGCAATGTTGATTGGCATCGCCGATGTAGATCACTTTAAGGCTATTAATGATAGTTATGGCCACGGATTTGGCGATGACGTATTAACCATCGTTGCTCAGACAATGCAGCAATTTTTTCGTCAAGAAGATGCCATTGGGCGCATAGGTGGCGAAGAGTTTGCGTTCTGTATGGTACTAACAAGTCCAGTCTCCCCTCGCCAACTATTAGACAGATTTCGCGAGAAAGTCAGCATTCTCCATGAAACCCATCCTCCGTTGAAAGGAAGACAAGTTACCCTTAGTTTGGGAGCGGTATATGTAAGCGACTTAAAAGAGGTAAGCATAAAGCAACTACTTTGCGATGCAGATGAAGCCCTTTATAGAGCCAAAAATAAAGGTCGCAATACCATAGAGTGCGAATGTTATGACGATATCGATAACGAAGGGTTAGAACCCTGTGAAGATGGTAGAGCTGGCACAGAGTCTCATTCTAAACCTCATCATGTTACGTAAAAGCTAATATTGATTCGTGGTAACGCTACATGAGCATATTGTTCACTATGGCTCACCTTTAATAACCTAAATCGTTAGCTTATCAGCTCAGCATCGATTTGGCTGTCCAGCCACGTTGCTTAGTTTTCTCCCCCGTCAGGCGGCTCAATACCTTCAACCTCTACTACCACTTTTTCTACCAGCTTCACTCTTCCCTGCTTCACTAGCGCTTGTCTTAATACATACTCTATTTGCGCATTTACACTGCGCAAGTCATCGGCAGCCCATCGCTCCATGGCGGCAAGTACATTTTCATTTATCCTAAGTGGATACGCTTTTTTCTTTGCCAAAATCACAAACCTTATGTGCCGCAGTGCATCGCTGCGGCACTACAATTTCAAACTTAAATTAAAAAAACGAGCTAGTAGATCGTACCTGTATTAATAACCGGTTGCGTCGACTTATCACCACACAGCACAACTAATAAATTACTGATCATCGTCGCCTTACGCTCTTCATCAAGCTCTACTACACCCTTTTCATTTAATCGCTGAAGTGCCATTTCTACGGTTCCCACAGCACCATCTACAATTTGCTTCCGGGCAGCCACAATAGCTGATGCTTGTTGACGCTGAAGCATGGCACTTGCGATTTCTTGCGCGTAGGCAAGGTGGCTGATACGAGACTCCAAAATTGTGATCCCAGCTTTCGCAAGGCGAGCTTGGATCTCTTCTTGTAAACGCGCTGATATCTCTATTGGGTGGCTACGAAGTGCGACTTCCGCTTGCTCGTCGTCACGCGGATCGTAAGGAAAGCTACTTGCCATATTGCGGATCGCGGACTCACTTTGAATTCGCACAAAACTTTCGTAATCGTCTACGTCAAACATTGCTTCAGCAGTATCGCTCACTTTCCACACGACAATAGAGGCGATTTCAATGGGGTTTCCTTGATTGTCGTTAACTTTAATTCTGGCACTTTCAAAGTTTCTTATGCGCAGAGAAATATTAGCTCTACGGAACAAAGGAATTGTCCAGCGTAATCCAACATCAGAGACAGTACCTACATAGCTGCCGAAAAACGTCATGACCTTAGCTTGGTTGGGTTGCACCATGAAATAGCCCAACCACAAACTCCCCACTAAAACGCTTAGAATTACACCAGCTTCGGGGTTACCCGACACTGCATAGAAAAACGTAGCAACCTGTGCGACTAGCAAAACACAGATCATCAAATAACCGTTTACCGAAAACCCTTTCTTTTCTTTCATATCACTCACCTTTGATATCATTTTGATATCCTTATAATACAGAATTTAACTACTCGCTAATTTTGATGTGTTACCAAATATGTCAAAGCAACATTTTATTTTTAACTATGGGGTAACATTTTTTGGTAACTCTATGAAATAGATGCCAGAATAATGGAGGGTCATCGTTTACTATGGACGTACGTTAATGCCTTCAAACTCAGATAAAAACGTCGCTTCTTCTTTCCAGCGCCGTACCTTATTAAAGGGCGGTCTCGCCTTTGGTCTTACTGCGGGCATTCCCCCTTTTTCAATCGGAAAAGAAAAACCGACGCTGCGCGTATTAGGCACCCATGTCACGCTTCAGGAAGCCATTCGTCAGCGCGCCATGGAAGACTTAGGCATTAATATTGAGTTTGAGCCAGGTGGCAGTGCAACCGTTCTTCAAAAAGCGTCGATGAACCCCACGTCATTCGACCTTTATGAGCAGTGGTCTAATAGCATTAATGTATTGTGGCGCGCTCATGCTATTCAGCCCATAGAGAAGAAACGCCTTCAGTATTGGGAAGAAATAAACGATTTAAGCAAAACCGGAAAGCTTACCGAGAACGCGCGAATGGGCGCTGGCGACGCACCGCATAAAATTATTAATGTTCAGGACGACGGCACACTAGGCGCCAACCATACTGACACAATTAGTTTTTTACCTTATGTGCACAATGTTGACTCTTTTGGCTATGACACATCAAAGTTACCCAACGAACTGCAAGGGCAAGAAGAAAGCTGGGGCTGGCTTTTAGACAGTCGTTATTCAGGAAAAGTGGGCATAGTTAACGACCCCACCATCGGACTTTTCGATTTAGCACTTGCCGCACAAGCTAAAGGATTCATTCAATTCCAAGATATCGGTGCCATGACCGAGTATGAGCTTGATGATTTGTTTAGCTTACTTATAGAGTTGAATCAGTTAAACCATTTCAATGGATTCTGGACCTCCGTCCCTGAATCTGTTGAGTTCATGAAAAGTGGACGGGTTGCAATCGAAAGCATGTTCTCGCCTGCGGTCTCTACACTGAACGGTCAAGATATTCCGGTTACGTTTGCAGCACCGAAAGAAGGCTACCGCGGATGGCACGGTGTAATGTGCATGTCCTCTGCCACACAAGGTAGAATAAAGGACGTGGCTTATGAGTATATGAATTGGTGGCTGTCGGGGTGGCCTGGCGCATTTATTGCCAGACAAGGCTACTATATTTCTAACCCTAAACGTTCAGCTCAATATCTTTCAGACGCCGAATGGAATTACTGGTACAAAGGGCAAGTAGCATCAGAGCCGCTAAAAGGGCCCGACGGAAATATTAGTGTTAGACAGGGCGCCCAACGCACTGGTGGGAGTTATGAAGAGCGTTTTAGTAATGTTGCCGTATGGAATACCGTTATGCCAACCTACGAATACAGTTTGCAGAAGTGGTACGAATTCATCACTGCATAATGTTGCGTTAAGTAAAAACCCATAACGTTAATGGAATAAGGCTTTTTTAGTTCACATGTTATCGTCAATTCGAATTCAACTTATCACCGTGCTACTCGCTCTTATAGCGCTTATATTGGCACAGGGGTTTATTGCTAGAGAAAACCAAGAAGTCCTAAACAAAGGCGTGGCATCAGCGTCAAAGGCAGTAGTTGATGTTGCACTTGTTAAGGAACTTGAACGGGATGTGGTGGACTTACAGCGCAACGTGCTCATATTCAAAGAGAATGCGAGCAAATCAGCCATTACTCGCTTCAGTCGACTCATGGTGACTATTAACACCAAACTCGACAAGTTAGCCCTGGTAGACGAAGACAAGGAAATACAGGAAGACAATCATATCCTTTCAAGAATGAAGGAGCACCTTAACGCCTATCAGGAGAATTTTACTCAAGTTGTCGATGCGCGCTCTGAAAGGGATAACCTTATAGCAAGAGGCACCCTATCTGATATTACGTTACTGGAAAAGATACTGAGTGACGCTAAAGCAAACGGAGATATCTCTTCTGCCTCTGAAGAACAGGCAAAGACGCTTCTTATTCGAGCAGAAAATGCGATGCTGAAATATCTGATGAAACCCGACATGGGTTTTATTCGAGCATTCAACGAAGCCGCAGATTCACTACGAAAATTAACGCTAACGAAAAATACATCCCTTCAGGAAAGAGTGGAGCGATTGTCGGAAAAAATTAAAGCCGATTTCGTTAAGCTAACCCAGATAACCCAAGGTAATTTATTCTTGGTTAACGTAGTCATGGCGGGGTCTGCCAATGAATTTCTCTATTTAAGCGGTGAGCTGGCCAAAAAAGTAACCACAGACTCTGAAATTGCGACTCAACGCACCTACACACTGGCTGAAAGCACACAGCGTAACGGAGAGTTATTTTCTCTTGTTGCCATTCTACTCGCCCTCTCAGCAGCGCTGTTTGCCATGTTTCGCATATTGGGCCCTATCCGCTCTATCACTCAAGTTTTCAACAAACTTGCCCAAGGCGTACAAATTTCCAATATTCCTGGCAGCAGCCGAAAAGATGAGATTGGCAAGCTAGCAAAAGCGGCGCTTGTTTTTAGTGATAAAAACCGAGAGACAGAAAAACTGCTAGATGAAGCAAGAACCATGAACTCTCAGCTTGAAAGCTTAAATAAAGCGATTACTGAGGCGAAAATAAAAGCGGAGCAAGCAACCGCGTCAAAGAGTATGTTTTTAGCCAATATGAGTCATGAAATCCGCACGCCGATGAATGGCATTATCGGGCTAATAGAACTGGCGCAACAGCAAGAGCTGTCCACTACTGTTAAAGGGTATCTCGACAAGGCAGCGTATTCTGGGCAAATATTACTGAGCGTAATTAACGATATTCTCGACTTCTCAAAAATTGAAGCGGGTAAATTGAAGATTGAGGAAGTGAGCTTTTCTTTGCATTCACTGTTCGACAACCTCATTGCAGTCATTGCACTACGCGCAAAAGAAAAGAACTTATCGGTGCACTTTACGGTAAATCCAAAGATACCTCCGCAAGTAATTGGCGACCCACTGCGCATTGCCCAAATAATTATGAATATAGGCAACAATGCTGTGAAGTTCACCGAGCAAGGACGTATAGATATTGAGTTTGATGGCAGCCTGAACGAAAAAGGGAACGTGTTAAACCTTACCATGCGAATCACCGATTCCGGCATAGGTATGAGTGCAGCCCAGTTAGATAGAATATTTAAGCCTTTCACTCAAGCAGACGGTTCAACCAATAGAAAATACGGAGGTACCGGCCTAGGCCTTACGATTGTAAGCCAGCTTACTGAACTTATGAACGGCCGCCTTGATGCCACTTCTACTATGGGAAAAGGCAGTACGTTTGAAGTTGAACTACCGCTGAAAGCATTTAAAAACCAACCAGGCGTGCTTGAACAAACACCTCAGCTACCTGTTGATAGCCTTTATATTACTGAAGCAGCATTGCTGCCTGCGGCTTATTGCAACCAGATACAGCTGCCGACTAAATCAACGCTATCAATAGAAGATGCCAAAAATATCGCCGCTTTACCTGAACATATCATTGTAGATATCCATGAGTTCAGTGAATTCAGACAGAATATTGCTTGGTTAAACGCCTTGCTAGAAAAAGGGAAGTCGGTAGGCCTGGTAATGGAAAGTGCAGGCAGCGCGCTACAAGCTAAATATGACACGCTATGGAAAGGTCCACTTATCATGCATCCATTCACACCTGCGCAATTTGAGCGTTTTGTTCATCAGGTGATATCTAAAGATGCAAGTTATGACGGACATCATTTTAGTGAAGAAGCGGAAGCAACATCGCTAGAAGGCCACGTGCTTTTAGTAGAAGACAATAATATAAATCAACTCGTCACCGGAGAAATGCTTACCAATCTTGGGCTTACTTTCGATATTGCAGAAGACGGCAAGCAAGCCGTGCAAAAAGTAGAAAATGCCCCGCAGTACGACCTAATATTGATGGATGTACAAATGCCGGTGATGGACGGTTATGAGGCAACCAAACAACTCCGCGAAAAAGGCTTTACTGGCGTACCTATTATCGGCCTTTCGGCCAATGCAATGAAGGAAGATAAACAAAGCGCGATAGACGCGGGTATGAACGACTACCTCACCAAGCCAATAAAGCAAAAATCGTTGATAGGCATGTTAAAACAGTACTTAGGCAAACAGCTCTAAACGCGAACGTAAAGATAAGTTCTTATACCAATTCGCATAAATAATTGCCCGCTCAGTAGGCGCTGGCAAGCTTCATAGCGAAGTGTGAGAATGCAGGAACGGCTTTCGAACAAACGCGCTATGTTTAGGGCCTGTTAAATCGCTAATAAAAAAGGGCTACCTTTCGGTAACCCTTCTAATTTGTATCGATAAACCCCGTTCTAGGGGCTGCACTTAAAGCGCTTTAATGGTCTCGAACTGCTCTTTGAGTTTGGCTAGGGCTTTTTCACCCTCTTCCAACTTAGCGCGTTCCTTTTCAATTACTGCTTCTGGCGCATTACTTACGAATTTCTCATTACCCAATTTGCCGCGAGTACGAGATACATCTTTCTCGATTTTCTCCATGGCTTTAGTAATACGGGCAAGCTCTGCGTCTTTGTCGATAAGCCCTGCCATTGGGATAAGAATTTCCATCTCGCCCACAAGCGCTGTGGCGCTGGCTGGCGCTTCTTCACCGTCTTTTAATATGGTTACGGTTTCAAGCTTAGATAGCTTATCAAGGAATGCCTTAGCCGCATCAAGACGACGCGCGTCTTCGTCGCTTACGTTTTTAAGTAGCGCATTAAGCGGTTTGTTTGGTGAGATATCCATTTCACCACGGATATTACGAATACCCACGATAAACTTCTTCACCCACTCGATATCGGCAAGCACTTTGTCATCTTGTTTCGCTGCATCAACTTCAGGGAATGCCTGAACCATAATGCTTGCGCCCTCTTCCACTTTAAGTGCACTTAGTGGCACAACGCGCTGCCAAATTGTGTCGGTGATAAATGGCATAAGCGGGTGCAACAAGCGAAGCAAGCTTTCAAGCACGTTAATAAGCGTATGACGGGTACCACGCTTTTCAGCTTCAGTGCTGGCGTCATTGTTAAGCACAGGTTTAGTAAGTTCTAGATACCAGTCACAGAACTGGTTCCAAGTGAACTCGTAAACGGTTTGCGCAGCAATGTCGAAACGGTAGTCTTCAAGCGCTTTTTCAAACTCAACCAGCGTTTGTTGGAACTTAGCCCAAATCCAGCGATCGGCCATGCTAAGCACCATTTCGCCACCGTCACGACCTGTATCGTGCTCTTCTGTGTTCATCAATACGAAACGCGATGCATTCCAAATTTTGTTACAGAAGTTGCGGTAGCCTTCAACACGGGCCATATCAAAGTTAATATCGCGGCTGGTTGACGCCATAGCGGCAAAGGTAAAGCGCAATGCGTCTGTACCGTAGGCCTGAATTCCATCAGGGAACTGTTTACGGGTACGCTTGGCAATCTTTTCAGCAAGCTGAGGCTGCATCATGCCCGCAGTGCGTTTGGTCACAAGCGATTCAATATCAATACCGTCAATCAAGTCGATTGGGTCAAGCACGTTGCCCTTCGACTTTGACATTTTATCGCCGTTCTCATCGCGGATAAGACCAGTAATGTAGATGTCTTTAAACGGAATCTTGCCCGTGAACTTCTTGGTCATCATGATCATTCTGGCAACCCAGAAGAAGATGATGTCAAAGCCGGTGACTAGCACTGAAGACGGCACGAAGGTTTCTAGATCTGGCGTATCTTCTGGCCAACCCATGGTGGCGAACGGCCATAGTGCACTTGAGAACCAGGTATCTAGTACATCGTCGTCCTGTGAAAGGGTTACGTCACTGCCAAGGTCGTGCTTTTCACGCACTTCTTCTTCGGTGCGGCCAACAAAAACGTTACCGTTTTCGTCGTACCACGCCGGAATGCGGTGTCCCCACCACAGCTGACGTGAAATACACCAGTCTTGAATGTTGTGCATCCACTGGTAGTAAGTCTTGTTCCAGTTCTCTGGCACAAAACGAATTTCGCCGCTTTCAACCGCTTCAATTGCAGGTTTAGCAAGAGACTCAACGGCTACATACCACTGGTCAGTTAGGTACGGTTCAATTACCGCACCTGTTCTGTCGCCACGTGGAACTTTAAGCTTGTGCGGCTCAATCTTAACCAATGCGCCTTGTGCGTCTAAATCAGCAACAATTTGCTTACGGGCGTCGAAGCGATCTAAACCACGATACGCTTCTGGCGCTTCGTCGTTAATTTTCGCATCGTCGGTAAGAATGTTGATCATAGGCAAGTTATGACGCTTACCCATATCGTAGTCGTTGAAGTCGTGAGCAGGCGTAATTTTCACGCAGCCTGTACCGAATTCTTGATCGACATAGTCATCGGCGATAACCGGAATTAAACGGCCAGTAATCGGTAGCTTAATCTCTTTGCCGATAAAGCCTTGGTAACGCTCGTCATCTGGGTGTACCGCAACGGCAGTGTCACCTAGCATAGTTTCAGGACGCGTTGTCGCAACTACTAGTTCACCGCTACCATCTGCAAGTGGGTAGCGCATATGCCACATGTGGCCGTCTTCTTCTTCGTTCAGTACTTCAAGGTCAGATACTGCAGTGTGAAGCACTGGGTCCCAGTTAACCAAACGCTTACCGCGGTAAATAAGACCTTCTTCGTGTAGCTTAACGAACACTTCAGTTACAGCTTTTGATAAGTCTTCGTCCATGGTGAACACTTCGCGAGACCAGTCAGGTGACGTACCTAAACGGCGCATTTGACCGGTGATCGTACCGCCACTGTGCTCTTTCCATTCCCACACTTTTTTGATGAAGTCTTCGCGACCTAAATCGTGGCGCGTCTTGCCTTGTGCGTTAAGTTGGCGTTCTACCACCATTTGGGTAGCAATACCGGCGTGGTCAGTACCCACTTGCCATAGCGTATTGTCGCCCTTCATGCGGTGATAACGGGTTAAGGCGTCCATAATGGTTTGCTGGAAACCATGGCCCATGTGAAGGCTACCGGTAACGTTTGGTGGCGGAAGCAAAATACAATAAGGGTCGCCGCTACCTGAAGCTTTAAATAAACCCGCCTCTTCCCATGACTTGTAGCATTGCTGCTCGATGGACTGCGGTTCGAAGGTTTTATCCATTACACACTCTCAAATTGAAGCTAAACGCGAATGACTTATGCAGATTTGAACTGCATGTTGCATCCAGCTTGCTGATAGTTTTTGTATCTTACCCGCGCGGCCTGTTTGGCGTTCTCGTCCACGGGTACAAAATCGATGATTTGACGATGCTGGTTGGGTGTAGGCACCATACCGGACCCCACATTAACCACCATTTGTCGTCTGGCTACCTGCTCTGGCCGCCAACAAATTTCCACCGGCGTTCCTGATTGCGGCCCTTCACCATAAAGGTTATGAGGCACAAAGCGGTCAGCCGGCAGCTGCCACAACAATTCATCAACTTCTTCAGCCTGCGCCTGTGTATCGCACAGCACGCTAATCTTTTGCTTATTGGCAAACGCTGATGCAATAACTTCGCTGGCGCGGCCTGCCACGCCATTGTCACTGCTGGTAAGTTGATAAAATATCACTTGTGGCATGAATGATTAGTCCTCTAACTTGATATCAGCGCGGTTCATTAAGAACTGAGACAGCATAGGCACTGGACGGCCTGTTGCACCTTTGTTCTTACCACTGCGCCATGCCGTACCGGCAATATCAAGGTGAGCCCAGTTGTATTTCTTAGTGAAGCGCGACAAGAAACAACCCGCCGTAATTGACCCTGCTGGGCGACCACCAAGGTTCGTCATGTCGGCAAACGGGCTTTCAAGCTGCTCTTGGTAATCGTCCCATAGCGGTAAACGCCATGCGCGATCTGAGCTTTGCTCTGACGCATTAAGTAGTTCGTGAGCAAGCGGATTGTGCGTACTCATCACAGCTGTTGCATGGTGACCAAGTGCGATAATCGCTGCGCCAGTTAGCGTGGCTACGTCAATTACTAGCTCTGGGTCGAAGCGCTCTACATAGGTTAGCGCGTCGCATAATACTAAACGGCCTTCGGCATCAGTGTTTAGCACTTCAACGGTTTGACCCGACATAGTCGTTAGAATGTCACCCGGACGGTACGCTTTGCCATCTGGCATGTTTTCACAGCCTGCCAATACACCAATAACGTTAATGGGCAGATTCAGCGCCGCGATAGTGTGCATGGTACCCAGTACGCCTGCAGCACCACCCATGTCGTACTTCATTTCATCCATGGCTTCGCCTGGCTTAATTGAAATACCGCCTGAATCGAAAGTAAGGCCTTTACCTACAAGCACAATTGGCGCTTGATCAGCTGGACCACCGCGGTGATGCATAATACTCATCATGCTTTCGTTGTCTGAACCACGACCTACAGCCAAATACGCTTGCATACCAAGCTCAGCCATTTGGGTTTCATCAACGACTTCTGCGGTTACGCTGTCGTATTGGCTGGCAAGCTCTTGCGCCTGCTGCCACAGGTACGCTGGGTTACAGATGTTTGGCGGCATGTTAGCCACATCTTTGGTCACTTTCGCACCGCGAGCAACCGCTAAACCATGCTCAACTGCACGTTCACCAACGGTAAGTTCACGGCGTGTAGGTACGTTAAATACAATTTTACGCAGTGGGCGACGTGGCTCACCTTTCTTGGTTTTAAGCTGCATAAAGGTGTAAAGCGTGTCTTCAGTTGCTTCTACTGCCTGACGTACTTTCCAGTAGGTATCGCGACCTTTAACGTGAAGCTCGGTAAGGAAACATACCGCTTCCATTGAGCCTGTTTCATTCAATGTTTGAATGGTTTTGGCAATAATGTTTTTGTACTGACGCTCGTCTAATTCGCGCTCTTTACCACAACCGACTAGAAGCACGCGCTCGCTTAGTACATTTGGCACGTTGTGTAGCAACAACATTTGGCCGGCTTTACCTTCAAGGTCGCCGCGGCGTAACAAGTTGCTGATATAACCTTCACTGATTTCGTCTAGCTGTTCAGCCACTGCCGTTAGGCGGCGCGGCTCGAAGACACCCACAACAATACATGCGCTGCGTTGCTTTTCAGGACTGCCACTTTTTACACTAAACTCCACGATATCACCTCGCTTTTCGTCGTTTATGGTTTGCACGATGACTAAAATCACGTAACGTTTCGCGCTGCTTTATGTTTTAATACGCAGCATAACTTTTTAGTTCGCTGCAATTCACGCTTAAAGACCTATTGAATATAGGTTAAATTTGCGTCAAAACACCATGCAAACGGTTTATGATTGCAGGCAAAACTTGTAAAAACGGTAAGTTTAAACAAAATTGTGCTTTCTTTCACTAAAATTCCTAATTTTCCGGAAGGGCTGAGATGCTGATATTCCGCTATTTACTTAAGGAAACGCTGAAATCTCAGTTAGCGATTTTCTTTATCCTAATGGCAATTTTTGTCACCTTGCGATTTGTGCGCGTTTTGGGCGACGCCTCGGACGGTGATATTCCCGCTGGGCTAGTGCTTGGCTTCCTAGGTTTATATGCCCCTATCCTCTCTTCATTAGTGCTGCCTATCAGCGCCTATTTGGGCATTATGCTGGCACACGGCAGGCTGTATGTAGACAGTGAAATGACCGTAATGCGAGCCTGTGGTATCAGTGAATGGTATGTAACGCGGGTAATGCTCTTCTTGTCTGTACTTATCATGATAGTCACAGGCGCAATTACCCTTTATTTCGCGCCACTGGCTGCAGAGAACGAATATCAGCTGCGAGAAAAAGCCAGAAATGAGGCGGGAATTTCGGCGCTAATGCCAGGTAGGTTCCAGCAAACCGGTAACGAAAAAGCGGTTATTTTTGTGCACGATGTAGACAACAACGATAAGCTACAACGTGTGTTTTTATCGCAAAATCAAACAGACGATAGCGAAGGCGACGTGCGCGTTGTGTATGCGCAAACTGGTGAAGTGGCTAATAACCCTGACGGCACGCGAAACCTTGTATTGAAAGAAGGGGTACAGTACGAAGGAAAGCAATCTGAAAAGGCTTTCCGCAAAGTAGAATTTGACGAATACCAAATTCAGATTGCCGATAAACCTGCTGACGAAACTCGTCGTAAAGTAAGCGTACTGCCTACTAACGAACTGTGGGAAGACGACAGTATTGAAGCCAGAGCCGAGCTTCAGTGGCGTATTGCCATACCGCTTTCCATTCCATTTTTAGTACTGATTGCTGTGCCGCTAAGCGCAGTCGACCCGCGTCAGGGCCGCTTTGGTAAAATGTTCCCTGCCATCCTGCTTTACTTGGGATACTTCTTGCTGCTACTGGCAAGTAGACGAGTGTTAGAAGACGGCAAAATGCCACCTCAGCTTGGCTTATGGTGGGTGCACACCATCATGCTGATCATTGGTGTCATGTTAATTGTGCGAGACAGAAAAACCGGCACTGAGCTTCGCGCTTGGATATTGGGGAAAAAGTAGATGTTTAAGATCCTCGATTTATATATCGCCCGCACGCTGTTAGGCACTATTACCGTTACGCTTAGTGTACTTATTGGCTTAAGCGCGCTTATTAAATTTGTAGAACAGCTGCGAAAAATTGGCGAAGGCGACTATGACATGCTGGTCGCTTTTATCTACGTATTGCTAAGCTTGCCTCGCGACTTAGAGCAGTTCTTCCCTATGGCAACCTTGTTAGGCGGCCTTATTGGTATGGGCGTACTGGCTAGCAATAGCGAATTGGTAGTGATGCAGGCCGCAGGTATGAGCCGCTGGAACATCATAAACTCAGCCATGAAGTCGACCCTTGTAATGATCTTATTAGTGATGGCCGTTGGCGAGTGGGTAACCCCGTACAGTGAAACCAAGGCAAAACAGATAAGAACTGAAGCCATTTCAGGCGGTAGTTTATTTTCTTCCGATAAGCTGGTGTGGGCAAAAGATGGCGACCGATTTGTAAGCATAGGTCAGGTGTTAAGCCAAGACTCTCTCAAAGATGTGAGCATATTTAGCTTTAACCCTGACTTGTCGCTAGAGAGCATTACTCACGCTAAAAATGGGGCCTTCGACGGCGACGGTTGGTGGCTAAGCGACGTTGAAGTAACCAAGTTTACTGAAACGAATGTTACGGTAGATGAAAATAACCGCATGCGTTGGAATTCAACACTGACACCAGACAAATTAGGCATTGTTGCGGTTAAGCCAGAGGCTTTATCTATTACTGGGCTGCTGGATTACGTGAACTACCTAGAAAATAACGATCAAGACCCTTCTCGTTATCAACTCGCCTTGTGGCGCAAGGTATTCCAACCTATTTCGGTAGGCGTAATGCTGTTAATGGCATTGTCGTTCATCTTTGGCCCGCTGCGTAGCGTTACAATGGGCGCTCGCGTGATCATGGGCGTACTGACAGGCTTCGGTTTCTTTATTCTTAACGAAGTATTTGGGCCAGTGAGTTTAGTCTATCAGCTGCCACCATTCCTTGGCGCCTTACTGCCTAGCTTACTGTTTGCGGCCATTGCAGGGGTAATGTTGAGGCGTTGATCAAGCTATCAGCATTCATCTAATTCAATAGTCAAAACTAATAAAAAAAGAGGCCATACAGCCTCTTTTTTTTGTGATTTTTTTAGCGCCTTACAAGGCATCTTTACCAGCTCTTGTGGTCGTTCGCTTCTTTGGTCAATTTCAGCACTTCGGTTTTTGCCAGTCGGTCTTGCAGTGATTGTTTATTTTTAAAATCAAATAGAACAAGTAAGGTACCTAGACCACCTAACGATGCTATTAGGCGAATGAACAAGCGAGGCCAGGTCATTGGCTCTTCAACCGTGCTGTAAATTCGCAAACGCCATGCACGCATGCCTAGGGTTTGCCCGCCCCTGCGCCAGAACCACAAGAAAAACCCAGCTATCCACAAGCCCACCCACGTTTGAATAAGCAGCTTATAAACAAAAGAGGCCTGAATCAGATCGGCAGGTTCAGCATAGCCTTGTAGGTCAAGCGCGCCATTTTTCAGCATAACCACCAGCGTTACGATCATGACCATGGCCGCACACATCCCTACGGCAGTGGCTACTAGTGTATCGTAAATCATTGCCAACAATCGTCGCACAAACCCCGCCCGCTCAAGCGATGAACTGTCTGATTCTGAGTTGGGCGCGTTTTTATCATCCTTCGCCTTTAAGTGATTTGATGATGAGGACTTCTTCTTGGCTTTTCTGTCGTGTCTCGCCACGGGCTTCTCTTCGCTTCATTAACAACAGCGTTTATTTTGACACAAGCGCCACATCGCTTAAACAACATAAGCCTTACTTAACGGCATTTAATAGTGCAATAAGCAAAGAAAAATGATTTCCACCTTTTTGCATCCATTAACCACCATTAATCGTTATTGGTATTACAAACGGATAATGGACGTAAATACGGTGACAGCAAAAATTCTGATAACAACACTTATCGCTAGCTCATTTTCGCTTGGTATGGGCGCTGCAATGGCGTTAGACGACCCCGAAGGTGATATTGAGCATATTCGAGTACGTGGTGACTCATCTGTAAAAGACGGAGAGTTTATCTCGGCTTCTCAGGGATGGGTGTCTGGTGACACCTTGATTGAACGCCCAATGTTGCGCGCCGGTGAAATACTCGAATTCATCCCTGGCATGATGGTGACCCAACACAGCGGTTCGGGAAAAGCCAACCAGTACTTCCTGCGCGGTTTTAACCTCGATCATGGCACGGATTTTACGGTGAGTGTAGACGGTATGCCGGTGAACATGCGAAGCCACGGACATGGCCAAGGCTACAGTGACCTTAACTTTATTATCCCCGAATTTGTCGACAATCTAAGCTACTTCAAAGGCACCTATTATGCCAACATCGGCGATTTCTCTAGCGCTGGCGGGGCGTTCTTCAATTTGAGAGATTCACTTGAGCAAAACCAGTTGTTCTTAGGCTTAGGAGAATATGGGTTCAAGCGCGCTGTTGCATTAAATCACTTTGAAGCAGGAGAGAGCCGCGTTGTTACAGCGCTGGAATATCAAACCTATGACGGCCCGTGGACTGACGTTGACGAAGATGTAAAAAAGAAAAACGCTCATATTCGTTATATTACGCCTTTGTTAGACGGTCAACTCGCCATTACAGGAATGGCATACGATAATAGCTGGAACGGTGCTGACCAGGTACCTGAGCGCGCTATTGAAAGCGGCTTAATAGACCGTCTTGGCTCTATCGACACCCAAGTTGGCGGTGATTCGTCTCGCTATAGTCTCTCCGCAAACTATACGAGTGATACATGGAATGCCTCACTGTATGCCATAGATACAACGCTAAGCCTTTTTTCAAATTTTACTTACTTCCTTGATAACCCTACGACTGGCGATGAATTCGAACAGGCCGACGACCGAAAAATTTACGGTGGTGAAATATTCACTACCCTTCCCTTGGCGCTTACGGATGGAAGCAGTATTACCTTAGGCGGCCAGTGGCGTTTCGACGATATTGAAAACGTGGGTTTGTATCGCACCCAAAACTTAACTCGCTTTGGCACTATCCGAGAAGACGAGATTAACAGCAACAGCTATGCACTTTTTGCTCAATCAAACATCGTATTAAGCGACGCACTAAGCCTGTCATTAGGTGGTCGATACGATTACTTAGATGTGGACGTTACCAGCAGTCTTGGGGCCAATTCAGGGAGCGAAAGCGACGGTTTATTTACTCTTAAAGCAGGCTTGAAGTACAGTGTATCAGACCAACTCACCGCATTTGCCAACATTGGGCAGGGCTTTCACTCTAACGATGCGCGAGGAGCAACAATTAGCATAGACCCGGTAAGTGGTGACGCTACCGAAGCAGCTCCCTTATTGGTAAAGAGCCTTGGCTATGAAGCGGGCGTTAACTATACCGATAATAAAACCTATAACCTGTCTGCTGCCCTGTGGCGCTTAGAACTTGATAGCGAGCTGGTGTACGTTGGTGATGCAGGCTTTACTGAAGCCAGTCGCCCCTCCGAGAGACACGGCATTGAAGTGAGTGCCTACTACTGGATAAGCCATCACTTAACAACAGACATTGAAGCTGCGTGGACCAAGGCACGATTTAGCGACAGCGTTGAAGGCGAAGGCCGTCACATTGATGGCACCGTGCCACGTGTGGTGAGTGCAGGACTGACCTACTATCAAAGAAGTAATCAACTAGGGTTCAGCTATACTCTACGAGGCCGCTACCTAAGCTCTCGCACAGTAGAAAGTTTCGATGAAATTTCACCGCCATCCACATTCTTAATTAATGCTCAAGTTGCCTATCGCCAGCCAACATGGGACATAACATTAGAGATGCTCAACGCCTTAGACAGTGACGATCACGATATAGATTACTTTTACGCATCTAGACTTCCTGGTGAGTCAGAGGAAGGGGTTGAGGATTTACATTATCACCCTGTCGAGCCGAGAAATGTGCGCCTTACCTTTTCAATAAAGTATTAATACATAAACGCTTTACTGCTTGGGGGTCTGTCTATTGATTAGGTAACCATTCAGGCAGTTGTATATAAATCATGCTACTTTAAGAAGTAGCCGCCAAATAGTTAGAGCAATAAACAAATGGCCGCACTACAACGATAAAAATAGGAGCAACAATGGAACACGAAACTCTGTTTCCTCTGCTGTGTAAAACCGCAGACGGCGACAAAAAAGCGTTCGCAGAGCTTTATAAGATAACCAGTCCACAGCTCTACGCTGCTGCTTTAAGGCTTTTGAAGCGCCCTGAACTTGCAGATGAAGCTACCCAAGATGCCTACATAAAAATTTGGCACAACGCTGGTAACTACCAGCGAGGCAAGGGCACCGTCCTCACATGGATGGTTAGTATCGCTCGTTATCGCGCGCTTGATTTGATTCGCTACCACAACGTAAGAAATGAAGTTGAATTAAACGATGACGCACCTTCAGATGTCGAGAGCGCACAAACAATAAAACTTGGCGCGGAGCAGGCTAAGCTAGCCTCTTGTTTAGATGAGTTAGACGGCCCACAGCGCCAGGCTATCCATTTAGCCTATGTGAATGGTATGTCGCATCAAGAGGTCGTTACTCACTTGGCATCACCACTTGGAACTATTAAAAGCTGGATAAGACGAGGCTTGCAAAGCTTGCAGAGGTGCCTATCACTATGAATTATTTAAAAGAAGAGCGATTAAATGCCCTCGCCGCAGAATATGTAGTTGGAACGCTACGAGGAAAAGCGCGCACTCGCTATCAAAAGTTAATGATGCAGTATCAGGCTGTTAGCGATGCAACCTCACAATGGGAGCAATACCTAACGGGATTTGCTGAAACCTTGCCTCCGGTGACACCACCTGACAGCGTGTGGGAGAGCATACAAGTGAAGCTTGGCCACAAGGCGGCCAATGATACAGAGTTTGTCGATCAAACGACTAACACAAAACCAAGTAGAGACAATGTAGTTGATCTTGAAAAAGAAAAGCAGAAGCGCTGGAAGAACTTATCGTTCATATCCACCGCAGCTGCAATGGTGTTAGCCGTATTGCTTTTCGTCATGCAACCTGTGCCTACCCCAGAGGTTTCCCATATTGCCGTGGTCAATAATGCTGATAACACGCCATTGTGGGTAATAGAAGTATCTGACACGACAATGAATGTTAAGGTCACCGATGCATTTGTGGCGTTAGCAGACAAAGACTATGAGCTTTGGATGGTGCCGGCAAACGGCGAAGCACCAATTTCTCTCGGCTTGATGCCTGAAGTTAATGGCGACACGCGCGCGACACCAGATATCTTGCTAGATCAAAGTATCGCGGCGTTAGCAGTGAGCTTAGAAGCACCAGGCGGCTCGGTAACGGGCGCACCGACGGAAGTGCTATATATAGCGCCGATTGTTTCAGTGTAATTTTACGCACAAAGCAGCACACTAAACGGCCACGAAACGTGGCCTTTTACTTTTTATAAAAACTTTATTTTAATTTTTTAAATATTTTTGCATCTAAGGTGAAACCTCAGTCGTTTGGTCTCTTGAACTCATAAAAAACAGAGAGACTCGACATGATCCAATTCAAACGCAAAACTTTGTCACTGGCTGTCGCCGTGACATGTGCAGCCGTAACTGCTGGCGCAATAGCGTCAAGTCACCGAGAAGCACCTAATATCACTCGCCACCCAGCGTTAGATAGCACCGACTTTTATGCTTTCAATAGCTATGAACAAGGCCGTGAAGATTATGTGACTTTCATAGCAAACTATATTCCACTGCAAGATGCCTATGGTGGCCCTAACTACTTTGCAATGGACCCGAATGCACACTACGCGATTCATATTGATAGTGATGGCGACGCGGTTGAAGACTTAAGCTTTGTTTTTAAGTTTAACAATATGCTTGCTGCCGATAACGAAGGTATCGCCTTGCCTATAGGCCCTGAAGGCGAACAGAAAATGGTGAAAGTACCGCTTAAAAATGTAGGCGGTATCAGCGCAGACGATTCAAGCGCAGCAAACTTCTCGGAAATGTACAGCCTTACTATGGTGAGTGGCGACATGCAGACAGGCACGCGCACTACTCTTACTCCCGCCATGGGCGATATGTTTAAAAAGCCGCTTGATTACATTGGTAATAAAACCTTTACCAGTGAAGCGGAATACGCACGTTATGCTGAAAGCTTCATTTATTCGTTCAGTATCCCTGGATGCGATGACATGGCCAAAGTGTTTGTTGGTCAGCGTAAAGACCCCTTCGTTGTTAACTTAGGCAAAACATTCGACTTGGTAAATTATGTACCTGTTGAGGGCGACAGCGCACCGGGCGCAGGCGATGGTGAAGGTTTTCCTGGCGGTATAACGCAAAGTGCCATGAATGATGACTTAGCCGATAAAAACGTGACAGCGTTATCTATTGAAGTACCCAAGGCGTGTGTTACCGGTGAAGGTAATGGCGTAATTGGTAGCTGGACCACGGCAAGCTTGCCGCAAGCGCGTATCCTAAACCCAGATGCTACTTTTGCGAAACCTGAGACTAATGGTGGTGCGATGACTCAAGTGTCTCGTTTAGGTAGCCCGCTAGTAAATGAGCTTGTTATCGGTATTGGCGATAAAGACAAATTCTCTACTTCTCATCCAAGTGCAGACGGTCAATTCGCTGATTATGTAACCCACCCTTCTTTGCCAGAACTACTGAACATTCTGTTTAAAGATGCAGTGAATACTACGCTGGGTACGGATATTGAGACCCTTGCGCCGACTAACTTCCCGCGTATGGACTTAGTAACAGCGTTCCTTACAGGTTTCCCAGGCGTTAACCAGCAAGTAACTGTAACAGCATCAGAAATGCTGCGCCTAAACACAGGGATCCCAGCAACACCAGCCGAATCACAGTCAGCATTTGGTGTGGCAGGCGATGACTTAGCGGGTTTCCCTAACGGTCGCCGCCCAGGTGATGACGTGGTTGATATTGCCCTTCGCGTAGTCATGGGCCGCTTGTGCTATCCCATCCCGGTAGCAGGTGAAGATACAGACCTTGGCCTTTGTACACCAGAGGACGCCAGCGTAGGTAATGTACCTTTCACTGATGGTGCACCTGTAGATGCAAGCATGATTGATTCATCGTTTCCTTACCTAAAAACACCACTTGCTGGCTCTGAATAAGGAGATCCATCATGTCTATGAAGATTAGGTTATTTAACAAGAATCCAAATGCACCCGCGTTTGTGAAGTCGGCTCAAGCCCCTTTGCAGAAACATAAGTTGTGGGTCATTTCTGGATTGGTGCTAGCGCTAACTGGATGTTTCGATAGTGATGACGATAACGATTATCAAGCGCCAGAAGAAAATGCAGCGCCCGTAGCCGTTGATGAAATGCTAACGACGCAAGCAGATATTGCGTTTGATGGCACGTTGACAGCAACCGATGCCGATGGTGATGCACTTACCTTCGGGCTTGGTGAAAACGGTACGTTAGGTAATGCAGAAGTTAATGCTGATGGCAGCTTTACCTACACACCTAACGCTCAGGTAACAGGTAGCGATAGCTTCACATTCACCGTTTCTGACGGCGTAAATCCAGAAGTTACGGCCACCGTAAGCGTTACGATTGAGGCTCAGCAGGTATCGTTCTCTAGCTATACCCGTGATGCCTTTAATCAAGCACCGACCGATGAACCGCTGCCAATTAACGGGCGCGAGTTCACCCAAGATGCTGACGACACCACGTTCGATGATTTATTGATTGGTCAATAACGAACGTTCAGTACCCAGTGTCAACCGTAAGGCCAGGGACGGCTTTTTTAAAGGAAGTTCTGATGAAGTTGATGAGAAGCAGTACTCTCATACTCCCTATAATGAGCGTATTGTCAGCGCTAACAGTCTGTTCGGTATCTGCTCAGTCTGAAAAACTCAATTATGATACCGTCATCGCAACGTGGCAGCCTAGGCAGCTATCCATAGCAAGTATCGACGAAGCGGAAAAAATTTTAACTTCAAGTAGATACCTTCAAGCAAAAGGTGATGAGAGAGAGCGTATTGTTAGGTTCACGAACATAATGCGACAAAAATTCGATTCGTTGAACGCAGGTCAAAAAGAGCGTTTAGTTGTTTTAGAAGCTCGACTACTTCAAGGCATTCATAAGTTCGAACAAGCCAAGCAACATCTCAATCAAATAGCCCGCTTTCGCTCTCCAGCTGCACAGTTATTGTTGGCAGATATAAACGTTCAGCAAGGTAACGCTAAAAAGGCGAAAGAAAACTGTGAAAAGCTGGTAGGGCAAACAAGTTTTTTAATCGCTTTCACGTGTATGGTTAACGCTGATTTTTCACAAAATAAAGACGTAAAATTTTTGAAAAAGCTTAGTGCTTTTGAGACCTACACGAGTACAGTGAGGCCTGCGGAGCGCCAGTGGTTTTATGAAGTACTTGCAGACATGTCGCTTCAACTTGGTAACGCTGAAGCCGCGCTTGAGCACTTGTCACAAACAGAATTCGAAAAGCTACCTATAAGCGCAACGTTAGTTTGGGCCGACGCACATTTTGCGTTGAATAACTATAAGGCAGTGAGTTCTGGGTTTAGCAACTCCGTACCCGATATATTGACAGCCGACGATGGCTTGCTACTTAAATGGGCAATTGCGGAACGAGCGCAAGGTATTGTGCGCTCTGAAGTACAAACTCAACTTGCTAAGAACATGGAAATTCGAGTGTGGCGAGAAGACAGTTCTCACGCCGCACAGGTCGCCACTTACTTTTTAGAGATTGAGCCCAATTACCCACTGGCGCTTAAATTTGCCGAAATTAACTGGCAATACGCACAGTCATTAGATGACAGAAACCTCCTAGAGCGCGCTCGACAGGCTAATGAAGTATCGACCAATGCTTAATGTTCTCCCCCCCTTCAGTAAACGAGTCATGATTAAATTTATCACATTTTTCATCTTCGCCGCCTTCAGCGTTTTCACGCATTCACACGAACTGAGTAACGGCTACTTAACGCTTAAAAACGATTCAAATAACACTTTGTCTGGCGAGCTCTTGCTAAAGCCTGAAGATATAGGGCAAGCAGCAGGGCTAGATAGTAATAATGACGGTAACTTGACCTGGGGTGAAGTCAACAGAAACCACACCATGGCGAACGACTATATCCAAAACCACCTAGTGATTCGAGATAGCGAAACGCGATGTACGGTTAGTATTGCTCCCCCTTCTATGCGAGATATATCTGCAGAGTCATTACTGGTATACCCGCTGTCGGTAAACTGCGTATATGTAAACGAAGTATCGATACAATACACTGGCATAGTTAGCGATTTTCCCACCCACAAGCTACTCACAACGGTAACATTAAACGATCACACAAGTGTTTATGTACTAAGCGATGAACGCTCTTTTATCACTGCTTCTGCTACAGGAAACAGCTGGATTTCGCAGTTTGGGGAGATGGTTTATCAGGGAATTTGGCACATTTTCATTGGACTAGACCATATACTGTTTTTGGTTGCTACGTTGCTCACCGTTAATCTTTACAGGGAAAATAAGAGCTGGGTGAAAGAGCAAAGCAAAAGGCACATTATAAAAAGCACGGTGATATTGGTAAGCACGTTTACGTTAGCGCACTCGATTACATTAACTGCCACAGCACTGGATTTTATTACGCTAGATAGCCGTATTGTTGAGCTAGGCATTGCTATATCAGCGGCTATAACTGCGCTTAACAATGTGTACCCAATCATCATGCGTTTAGGATTTATTACCTTTGGGTTCGGCCTACTTCATGGAATGGGATTTGCGAGTGTGTTTGGCGACCTTAACGCCCAGTCGGGCAGCTTGGTAATGAATGTATTCGCTTTTAATATAGGGGTAGAGCTGGGTCAACTTGCCATAGTTACGCTGCTATTGCCCTTACTTATCTTACTTAGAAACGTAAGGTTATATTCAAAAGCCATAATGCCAATTGCGTCGTCAGTAATCGCGGTAGTAGCGATTAATTGGACGCTTCAGCGTTGGTAAAAGTGTGCGTTCTGTTGATTAATAAGAAATAGATAAAGCAAAATACGCTTTTGAACAATCTTTCGGCACTTAATCACAAAAAGCTTAAAAAGTTGTTGTATAGGCGCGCCGCATCGCTATAATGCCATGCATCAACACCACGTTGATAACCATACACAATGCCAGTGTGATGGAATTGGTAGACATGACGGATTCAAAATCCGTTGCTAGCGATAGCGTGGCGGTTCAAGTCCGCCCACTGGTACCATCTTCTTCTTTACAGAAGTAGATACTGAAACCGACGAAAGTCGGTTTTTTTGCGTCTGGAAGAAAGTTTTTGCTACGTAGCATATTTGAACAACTACTACTCCGGTGCAGTTCCCTCTATTAGCATAGTTATTCTTTAGTTAGCGATTCATGTCTCACGATTTTTTACGCTACTTGTTATCGAAATGTCGTTAAAAAAGTATAGGCGCGTTTATTCGGAGCTCATCTTTGTCTAGATCGTAAGGGACTACGTGTAAAAGTAAACCTGGTTTAAATTCAAATGATGGAAGAGATTCAAGAAAATTTTCATTTTTAGGATAAATAAGCACTAGAGAGCCCTGCCCTTTGAGATACTTCTCACCGTAAGCGAATAACTGATACATATCTGATTGTGCTAGATAATATTTGTCTTTCGATGTATTAAGATTTTCGTTAATTATCTTCCACTTAGTATCAGCAATAACAGCTATCTCACCATTGTCATAAATAGCGATATCTGGGCGCAAGTTGAACCAATTCTGTCCATTATGGCTTGTGAGTGACTCTCCTTTTATTTGGCCTTTTACTGAGAACCGACTCGGTAATAATTTGCTTAGTTTCTTCTCTACATATCGCTCAAACAAGACTTCCATAGGAAACAAAAATGATACCCCCTCCGTATTGCCCGACATGGTAAGCGGAGACTCGTTGAAAAGTATTAATTTGCACCAGGATTCTAAATTTCGATAGTGAATTAGATTTCTGTCCGTCGACCAACGCTTAAAATCTTCATTGTGGTTATTTGATTTATTAACACCATCAAAGGCAAAGATAAGTTCTCTCGCAAGACGCTGATTTTGTGAACTTCTTGTCCATCTCGAAACAATATAAACAGCAGACAAAATAAGCCTGTTTTCAGCTCTATTAACAGAAAAAGTATCGTAGGAAATTTGAAAGATATGATCTCTTCCGGGCCGTTGTCGCATCTGTTTGACTGTGTTCAACCGTCCTTTCAGAAAACTTCTTTGAGCATCAACGCGTTGATATTCACTACGCAGACCTTTTTTTAGTAGAAGAGAAACTTGTGACAAAAACTGTGAAATCAGCACTTCAATTAATGGCTGATTTACTACTTGAAGATGAGCATTATTGAATTGCTCTAGCTTTAAGTTTTCAACAACTGCTAACATTTTCAGTAGCGTTTTTCTTGAGGCCTCCATTGACGTTTGGTCACTGTAGATTTTCGGCAGAATCTCTATACGTGTACCGCACGGAGTGTCAAGTACACCAACAAAGTTAACAACTTGCAACGCGAGCTTCTTACCCATTCGCTTTACACGAACAAGCTCTCTACCAGCTATGCTTAAGCCGTTACTCATCAACCAATTAAACGCCGAAGTCGATACTTCTGCATGATCAGGTATAGCGTTGTTACCGGCTTCTACCAGTAATCCATATTCCTTAACCTGAACAAAAGATTTAACGTGGTTCATAACACGCTATATAGGCATCTGGATTGGTCAAAGCATAATCATTTCTTACAAACGCCTGCACTCCATTGGGCTCCCACTCACTTCCCATTAGTTCTGCAATTTCACTTGTAGAATATTTCTCGATAATGAATCTATGGTCTTTTTCAGCCTTATTACTTGGGTCTTTGAGATGATCCCCTAAAACTTGTCCAACCCGTTCCCAGTCTTCAAAGAAATACTCTTCCAATAGCGGCAAGATTTGAAGTTCAAATATTTCCCCTAACTTCTCAATAGTCGGCTCAGTAATAAGAGGAAGAAAAAAACTGTGGCCTATGGTGTGCTCTCGATCGAACAACAATTCGATTCGTTGATTAATTGCTTTAGCTAGGCGCGAAATATCAATTCCCTGAATTTTGGGGATTGATTTGAGTACCTCATAGTCAGGCATCATTTCAACAAATTCAAACCGCCGCCGAAGCGCAATGTCTACCTGAGCTAACGACTTATCAGCAGTATTCATTGTTCCAAGTAGATAGAGGTTTGAAGGCACACTAAATGGCTTTTTGGTATACGGAAGAGTCACGGATAAAGCATCTAGTTCACCTGCTCTTTTACTCGGCTCAATCAAAGTAATTAGCTCACCAAAAATGTTGGCTATATTCCCTCGATTAATTTCGTCGATAATCAGTACCCTATTGTCACTGGACACCCGATCACCAAAAGAAAGTCCATTATCAATAATGTAAGCAACTAGTTGAGCCAATAAAGTGCTGTAACCATTAACTAGGTATTTCTCTAAGTTCGTTTCTACTTTGTCGAATAACGTCTTATTTTTTATGTCTTCAGTAGTACTTTTACCATTTTTCACCAAGTCAACGAGCTCATTAATAATACTCATTGGTAACGGTAACCGAGAGCCATTAGGTTTCTTAAACTCAATGACTTCACTACTTATCGACGTAACTGCGTACCCAGAGATGTTCGATCCAACCGCTAAACTACCTTTTGCTTCGCCCCCGGTCAGTAAAGCCTGTAGTTTTGTTAAATCCAGAGTTGGTGGCTTTAAACTATAAATAGTTTGCTGCGAAAGATTTTTACTAAATAGCTCACTTGTTGGTAGAGACGGGGAATAAACTTTTAACCATCGAACTTTTCTTAGCTGGCAATAGTGACCAGTTTCATTTTCTTCGAAGTAATATTCACTAGTCACTTCAGCTATGGCTCTAAACTTTTGGTTTCCATCTGAAACAATGACTAAATCGCCAACATTCATATGGTTTTTAAAGTAGTTGATAGAAGTTACGTTGTAATCGTAGCTTTCGTTTTCTATCGTAAAGCCAGCATCACGGTATAGTTTAGTAATCTCTTTTCTGGAATCTGCTCCCGAAAAGTCTATCGTACCGCCATAACCTAAAGCGATATAATTATGTTCAATACAATGATCATAAACATATGCATCCTCACCTTGGGTGTTGCCTAAGGACATTTTCCAAACGTTCCGACTTGAGACATCGATAGAGAGATCACTCTCTTCAGTCACAACACGCGACGACGCAGCATCGCACATTTGCTTAAAAATACCTTCTTCTATGTCATAGCTTATTTTGCCATTTTCATCGGTATTAGCTTTGATGCCTTCAACAAAATCTTCGTAGCTAAAGCTCTGGTGAAAAGTAACAAAATTTATTCGATTAGATTTTACAAGCTCATCAAATCGCTGTTTTAAAGCAGCTCTGTTTTTTATATTTGTGGCCCAGAACTTTGGTTCAATGATCTCAATTGCTTTGCTTATTGTGGAATAAGTTTTTCCCGTTCCTGGTGGCCCATAAAGAATTGTATTAAGCGCTGCGGAAGATTTACTTGTTTGATAATGCTTTTCGTCATCAACGTCATCATCATCGTCAAGGAGTAACATTGCTTTATGCTGCTTATACACGTCAAAGCCATATTCGATAACGTTTTTGCTTCCACGCTCGGCCATCAGTAATCGATATGCTTCTGGAAAAGTTGCTTTGGGTTTATTACTTATCTGTCGTAACGATTCAAGTTTGAATATATTTAAAAGGGCTGGGGTTCCCTGATTTTGATAAAGAAAAGCAACTTTCCATTTGAGTGTATCCCCCAAATCAATATTATCAATACCTTCAAGATCATCAGCCCCTACTAGTCGAATAATATCGATTAATTTAGCTTTTACGTTTTCAAAAGCGTCTTCTTCTGAATTACCAAACCGGCTAACCCAAGAATAAAGCTCTCCATGAGAGATGTGCTTCCTGTTACCTTTGGGCGGTTGTTTTCGCTTATAAATTCCAAATTTAGAAGCATCACCTCCTCTGATCGATCCTAATTCACGCGTTTTATGCTCTAACCAATAGGCAAAAGTGTCATAATTATCTACATCAATATATTCTTCTAACGTCAACTGGTTAATCTTTTCAACTGGCCAGCGCTCGAGGAATTGGTTTAGTAGGCTTTTTTGTTCTTCTAATGAAATTTCCATTACTGAGAAAAGTCCCTATTTTAATTGCAACATACTAACTTCGTTTCTTTGAACATAGCAATGCAGTGCTTTCAGCTTATTCTATTGCAAGCTACTTTTTAATCTATATACAGCCGCATTTCTTATATCCAGCTTCCCATTCTTTAAAGCGTTGTTCTAGAACTTTTTCGGCTCTCTCTTCTATGGCTAAAGGATCCCGTCTTATGGTCACCCTTAAAGGCCCTCAATCTCCTTAAACGAATGACTCTTTGTTATTTAACGCAGTAGTACTATAAAGGCAACTCACTTTCTTTAATCACTTAACCAATTGATTCAATGTAAATTTGTACAATATTCCGCTAGTCCCCAACATAGTTACCAAAACACCACTAGTTGTTTAAAGTTTAAAGGTCACTAAAATAAACCACTAGTAAGCAATAAGCTTTATTCAATTTTTTTGGAGTTTTGAGATGACTACGACAAAAACCGGCAATGTACTAATTATTAATGCACACCAGTATTACCCTTTTTCGGAAGGCAAGCTAAACGCGTCTTTCGTCGATAAAGCGGTAACGCTGCTTGAAGCTAAAGGCTATAACACTCGCGTAGTGACAATGGCCGAAGAGCACAACGTTGAAGAACAGTTGGCTCATCATCAGTGGGCTGACATCGTTCTTCTACAGGCACCAATCAATTGGATGGGTGTGCCATGGTCATTCAAAAAGTACATGGATGAAGTTTACACTGCGGGTATGGGTGGCGCCTTATGTGCTGGCGATGGCCGCGTTGCCGAATCACCGAAGAAAAACTACGGCACAGGCGGTACGCTTACCAACGTTAAATACATGATGTCTTTAACCTTCAATGCACCAGAAGAGTCATTCAATGACAGCGAAGAGTTTTTTGAAGGTAAATCTGTAGACGATTTACTGTTTCCAATGCATATGAATTTTAAGTTCTTTGGCATGAAGCCAATGGAAACTTTCGCTAGCTTTGACGTGATGAAAAACGCCGATGTGGAAAACGATTTCAAACGTTTTGAAGCTCACATTCACAAGCATTTTTAAGGAATTATCATGAGTACTGAATACACCAATAAGTTACATGCGGGTTCTGCTTTTCCAGATATTTCGGCAAAGCTGTTAAATGGCGACACTAAAAAGTTAGCGACACCTGAGAACGGTCTTGACTGGAAAATGGTGGTAATTTACCGAGGGCAACATTGCCCACTTTGCACTCGATACCTCAATCAACTTGAAAGTGTTAGGGGTCATCTTGCCGAAACTGGCGTAGACCTTATTGCAGTGTCTGGCGACAGTAAAGCGCAGCTGGAAAGTCACCTGCCTAGGTTGGACATTAACTTTCCTATTGCGTACGGCTTAACGGTGGAGCAAATGGAGGAATTAGGCGTTTATATCTCTGATCCGAGGTCGCCTCAAGAAACTGATCACCCGTTTTCTGAACCCGCGCTGTTTGTTGTGAACAATGAAGGTAGTGTGCACGTCGCTGATATTTCTAACAACCCATTTGTTAGACCTGAGTTAGAGACATTAGTAAGTGGTTTGGGCTGGATTCGTAATCCTGATAACAACTACCCTATTCGCGGTATGCACAAATAAGCGCACTTATGAAGTTAGTGTCAGGGCTACTTGGCACTAACTTTATTATCTCGGCGCATACGCTTACTTATATTTACCCTTTCCCACCAGCAGACCAATTTAGAAACAATCTTTATTTGATTTTTATAGCGTAAACATTATATTAACGCTCGTCGAAAATTCGACATTCAAAATCAGAAAGGGAAATATAATGAAAAAAATAATTGGACTAGCTGCTGCAAGCCTTATTCTTACCTCAGGTTGTGCCACCATTCTTACCGAAGAAACACACAAGATAAACGTTACAACAACTAGCGGTGAAACGACTACAGTTACTGTTGATGGCATGTCTCAAACAGTGCCTGGTGTAGTTACTGTTAAGAAAGAGAACAAAGATAAAGTGCTAGTTGCTGACGATGCAAAATGTACCGACGTTAACTTGAACAAAGAAGTCGAATCTGCGTTTTTCATCAACATTATTAGTGGCGGTGTATTCGGTTCGTCTACCGATTACGGCTCAGACAAAATGTGGAAATACCAAGATTCAGTAAGCGTACCTTGTAAATAAGATATGTTTACACGAATTCTAAAAGGAAGCATTCTTGCTTCCTTTTTTTTGATTTTCGCAGCTAATTCCACGGCCAGTGACGTTACTCAAACTAGCTACTCAAAAGTTGATAGCGCAACGTTACAGCAAATAGCTAACGACCCATCGTGGCACCTATTGTTACAACTAAAAAATGGGAAGCCAATAACTAAAGACACCTCTATTTATATATCAAAGTCGTTCGTCAGCCCGTTGGCCGAAGCGCAAGCTACCGTTGACCTTTTTCAGCGTAATACCCAAAACATTTGCAACTACCCTGCCCGTTTACGGCTGCTCAAGCGCTACATACCCGAATTTGCATCTATTACCCCTGCCGAGCACTGCGCAGAATATCGCAAATTTGTTGAAAGTGTTCCGGCCGATAGTATCAAGCTAATTTACGCCTCAGAAAATGTTACATCTGCGAGCTCTATGATGGGGCATATTATGCTTCGTCTTGATGGAACTAACGATAAAGGCATTCCCGTTAAGCACGGTATTACGTTTTTTACAGAATTAGACTCTTTAAACGTTCCTCACATCATGTACGAAACATTGATGACTGGAAAAGAAGGCGTATTTAAGGTTGCTCCTTACCAAGAATTTGAGCAGTTTTACCTCTATGAAGAGCAAAGAAACATTTGGCGATACACGCTAGATTTCAACGAGCAACAGCGCCACTTTATGCAAGACTACATATGGGAATTGGGACAGCAGAGCCCCGCTTATTTTTTTCATATATTCAACTGTGCCACCGTTACTCAGTTGTTGGTAAATATTGCTCGTCCTGCTCATCTAAATCAGGTTGCAAGCTGGCTGACTCCTCTAGATGTTGTTAAATTTGCACAAGCAAACTCTCTTGTTGCATCAACCCAATTCGTACCTTCAAACAAGTGGGAAATAACGACGTTAGAAGAAAGTATTGGTAGTAAACGCGCGTCTGACATATCTTCGCATTTAGCTCGCGCTCAGCTAGATTCATTATCACTTTCGTTTGTTGAAACCAAATATGCACTAGCGCTTAATCAGTACTTTAGGTCAGCACAAACAATTTCAGAACAGCAATATCAAAAGAACTCAGCTGAAATTGCATCGTTTGATGTTAAATATAAGCACCTTTCTTTAGACGTATCTGAATTCCCTGTTCCTTCCTCTCGCCAGCAGGAAGGTTATGTTGCTGCCGGCTTCACTCATCAAGACAGCCGTTCATTCATGTCAATTCGTGCCTTTCCTGTTGCAAGAAGGCTAGCCGACGACAACAGGAGCATGATTGGTGAAACCGAGCTTATCTTGGCCGACGTTGAATTCAGAGTTGGCTTAGAACAAAACAACTTAGGTGATATCTATGTGGACAAGGCCATGCTTTACCAAATGGTATCGCGGGTACCTGTTACACAAAATATAAGCAACTGGTCATCATCATTTAACATTGGAATAAATCGCGTGCTAACCGGCGAGCGAAAACGCAAACTCATTGTTCAATCAGAGTTTGGTTTAGGCTTAACACGTGAAGTAATGCAAGGTTTAGGGGTGTATAGCGACATCATTGTGGGTGCTGGCGCTAACAAGCACGAAGCATTTGTGTACGCCAAACCCGTTGTTGGGCTATACGCATATACAAAACTGAATAGTAAGTTGGCAGTTAACTTAAGTAGGACCTACAACCAATATGGAAGTGATGATCCAATCGATGCAGCATCGTTTAGCTTGCACCAATATGGTTTTGAAAACATCGCGTTAGATTTTGAAGTTAATATACAGAAAGTTGCCGATGAATATGAATCTAGCGCAGCTTTTATGTTGGGGTATCGGTTTTAACATTTTTTTGGGGCTTTCGAAACGTAACATCTAAAGAGGGTTCTAAAAATGAAAAGTGTCAGTGGGGTGTAAAACTAAATTAAGACAACTTAAATGACAGCATCGAATTCACGTATTGGTATCTTTTGGATTTACCATGAAAGGCTAATATCTAGGTCTATATTATTGTCGAAAGCAAAGTACAGTAGTCTGGGTATTGCCGACACATGTTTTAGCCATATAAGTGTTTGGGAAACCGAGAAAGCTTACCTTCCAGAATTTCCTACACTTATGAATTCCGAGTATCAGATGTTCCCTCGTGGACGAGTTCTCTTTGAGAAGAGATGTGCTACGTTTAAAATTTTTGCTGATAGCACTATTATTAAAAATAAGTGCAGTAGAAAACTCATTATCGACACTTTTTCATTACAGGACGAAAAATGTAAATGGAAAAGAGATACTCACTATGCGGTCTTTTGAATCGCTTACTAATGACTTTTATCTCACCTTTCAAACGCATAATCAATTTACCGGATACATTAACTCTTATCGCTAGGTTGCAATAAGTATTCGCGAGCGAGGTGAAAGCACTTATGAAAATGGTGCTTTCTGTGAGTTACTTGATAATTAAATAAATAATGTGGAAGAGCCCAGAGCATGGAAGACAACCTACTCGTAAATTTAAGAAAGTATCGACCTAGAGATAAATCAGATCCATTAGAGAACTTTTTAACAGAGGCATTTGCGCACTTATTGAAAAATAGCAGCGAGGTTATGATAGCTCTCTTAGAAGAGATTAATTCAAAATCAGCGCTCCCAAAAGCGTTCAATACCAATAACTATGAGGTCACAACTCAAGCAAATTTCGACGGAAAGTTTCCTGACATGCTTGTTAAGTGGGACGACGTAGTAATAGTTTTCGAGCATAAAGTCTATTCTGAATTGAGTTACTCTCAGCTCGATAATTACAGAGCCTATGCTGAAGAACATTTCAATTATCATCACGTTGTTCTTATAACTGCACGAGAGTATCAACATAAACAAAACCCCGACTGCGCTATTTGTTGGCATGATATTCACGAACTATTGGGTAAAATTAAGCCTTTAAAAAATGAAACAGCCAAATGGTACTTGGAGTCCTTCAAAGGACTTCTTCAAGCAGAGGGATTGGGTAAGATATCTCCTATCAATCAATTGGCTATTACGCATTACCTTGAAGCTAAACAGCTAGAAGAACAAATGCGCTCGCTTATCAAGCAAGCCTCTCTTGAACATATCCTTTGGCCTCTAGCCCAATTTTTGGCACCTACTGTAAAAGATCGACTTTCCACTGTTGAGCGTCGAATTGGAATAGAGTTTTGTAGTTTTGGAAATGAGCAGAAGCTTGATTGGAAGCCAGGTATTTTCTGCGGCTTTTTGGCTGATGGTGCTGACCATAAATTTGAACACATAACGGGCAAACACATGCACGTCGGATTAATCTTCGACTTTCAAAAATCGTTACATAACTCGCTCCAATCAAGCACTACTTTTAAAGGGCTTAGAAGCGAGATCGCAGAAAGAATTAACGAGTTAAATGCATCGAACGTTAGTTATTCGCCCCATGATAATAAGTGGAAAGTGATTGATAATTTGAGCGCTGATACAAATGCCGAAGTAAACCTTTATCACCCTTTCGCTGTTTTGATGCGCATGGATGCATTTTTCTCTGAGTTACATGATTCTCCAGAGCAGCTTAATGAATTTATTCGTTCAATTAGTTTATTACAGGAGTTGCTTCTATCTTGTCCGAATTTCCAACCTTTCCTTGCAGAATTGAGTAAAAGTAAAGACGGATGATGTCTACTTTTTGAAAACAGATACTAAAGCAGGCCTATAGGCCTGCGTTCCTGACAAGGCTTCAAAAGCTAAAGTATTAATGGATGAAATGTGAAACCCGAAAGAGCGTCATAAATTCCAGAGGTAGAAAATTAAACACCACACAAAACTGTTTAAATATACAGTGCATTAATTTATCCTATTGAAGTGCTCTTCAATAGGATTTTTTATGCTCTCTCATTCTGAATTAAACCCGCAGCAGCAAGAAGCCGTGAACTACGGGTTGAGTTCCGTAGGAGCGGGCGAAACGGAGCTGCGCGATGAAACGCACCACCCGCTGTTAATTATTGCAGGCGCTGGCACAGGTAAAACTAACACTCTCGCTCACAAAACAGCACAGCTAATATTGCATGGTGTTGCGCCAGAACGAATTTTATTGATGACGTTTGCGCGAAGGGCTTCGTCGGAATTAAGTTCACGGGCGAACCGCATAATAGAGCGAACGTTGCGTGAGAAACAAAAGGCGTATCATCCGGTCACACTTCCTTGGATGGGCACTTTTCATTCAATCGCATCGCGACTGCTACGAGAGCACGCTTCACTCATCGGTTTAGATCCCGACTTTACGGTTATGGATCGTAACGACAGCGCGGATATGCTTGATTTGCTTCGCCACGAACTTGGCTTCAGCGGTGTCAATCGGCGCTTTCCTAAAAAGAAAACGTGTTTAGACATTTACTCTCGTTGCGTGAACGCGCAAGCACCGCTTATCGACATACTCGATGCTCATTTCCCCTATTGTAGCGAGTGGGAAGAAGAGCTGAACACGCTGTTTGCTCACTACGCGAAAACTAAAATTGAACAAGTGAGTTTAGACTATGACGACTTACTGCTTTACTGTTTTCACATGGCGCAGGTCGACGCTATTGCTCAAAAAGTAAGAGAGCAATTCGACAATGTGTTGGTAGACGAATATCAGGATACCAACGTACTTCAAGCTGGCATTCTAAAAGGTTTCTTCCCTACTGGTGAAGGTCTTACCGTTGTAGGCGATGACGCCCAATCAATTTATTCATTTCGCTCGGCCACGGTGGACAATATCCTTAACTTCCCCGACGCATTTTCCTTGCCTGGCAAAGTGATAACGCTACAACAAAATTATCGATCTCACCCGAACATTCTAAACTTGTCTAATACTTTGCTTTCCCAAAGGGATGAAGGCTATAAGGTATCGTTGTTCAGCGAGCGTAACAACGGCCCTATGCCTAAGTGGGTAACCGTTGAAAACGACATGTTCCAAGCAGAGTATATTGTTGAGCGAGTTTTAGCAGCTCGTGAAGAAGGGATTGATTTAAAACAGCAGGCGGTGTTGTTTCGTTCAAGTTATCACAGCGATCGTCTAGAGCTTGAACTTACTCGACGTAATATCCCTTTCGTTAAACACGGTGGCCTTAAATTCCTAGAGGCTTCTCACGTAAAAGACATGCTTTGCATTTTACGTTGGGCAGATAACCCTAAACATAAAATATCAGCCTTTCGAGTGCTTAAGTTATTGCCCGGCATAGGTCCAAAGATAGCTGAGAGAGTGTTTAACGATTTAGAAAAGCACGACTTTGCATTGGGTAAATTGCGTAGCTTCGCACTTTTAGAGTCCGCGAAGCCTTCATTTCTTTCTCTTGTTGATTTGCTAGATAACGTGCACCACAACAACATTCCATGGACCGAGCAAACAAGCGCCATCGCAGCGTTTTACAAAGATTTATTGGAAGCTAATTATAACGATCATTTCACACGTTTCGGCGATATTGAACAGCTCACAATGATCTCTGGGCAGTATTCATCGAGAGAGCGATTTTTAACTGAACTCACACTAGATCCACCGCAGAGCACAGGTGATCTGGCGGGCAAACCTTTGCTTGATGACGACTTTCTTATCTTGTCGACGGTGCATAGCGCTAAAGGGCAAGAGTGGAAGCATGTGTTCGTACTGAATGTTGCCGATGGCAATTTTCCCAACGAGTACGCAGCGGGTGATAAACGTGCTCTCGAAGAAGAGCGACGTTTGCTTTACGTAGCCATAACACGAGCGAAAGATGAACTAAGCTTGATTCAGCCTCTGAAATATTGGGTGCCAGAGCAACAAAAGTTTGGTGACAAGCATGTATACGGTGCCAAGAGCCGTTTCTTTACCGATGCTGTTTGCGCTTGCATGGAACCCATTGCTTACCCTAAGCGCACTGCTTCAGCCAGTGAAAAGAAAATTGCCAAAGGTGCTATAGCCGATATAAAGAAAAATATTCTTGGGATGTGGAACAATACCAGTCCGCATAGATAACTCTCCCCTCAGCGAGAGTTAAAATGTTCATAATCAAGGCGTGTTACCGCAGGTAGAGTGGTTCTACATCAAAGTGACACAATAAAGAGTACGGACATTTAAAGAAAAATGACGCGCCCCGTCATAACACTGAAATAAACTCCCTGTAGCGTGAAATATCCAGTGAAAGAGTCTTCAACGGCTCAGCTTCAAAAACGCTAAATGCTCCAATACGAGTTTTCATGAAGAAATTGAAACGCTATCAATATGAAAGATATGCCATTCTCTGCCAACTCGCCTACCCTGATGCCAACGAGCAATACCAAAAAATCTTAGATCCTTTTTATGAACGCCAGCTAGTCGATAAGTACGGAAGAATGAGCGTAAGAATTTTGTGGGTCGAGAATAAAAAAGAGGTCATTATCGTTTTTCGCGGATCATTGGGGGTAAGAGATTGGCTAGCGAATTTATTCTTCATCCCAAACAAACTCAATCAGTTAAACAGAAAATTCTGGGTCCACTGGGGGTTTGCGCGGCTATTGGCTCAACCTATGTATTCCAGCACTAAGACATCCAATGAAGCATTACCACTTAGAGAGCTACTTGTAAAAGTGCTTGAACCACTTAGGCAGCAAGGCAAGCGCTTTACATTCATTGGCCATTCGTCCGGCGGCGCAGTAGCGGTATTAATGGCTGATTACTTTGAGCGTTTATACGCAAAGTCAGTAAAAAGGGTAGTGACTTTCGGACAACCCGCAGTGGGTACGCGCTCTTGGTATAAGCACTACACGCTACACCATAGAACGTATCGCATTTGCTGCGATTTAGATGTAATAACCTTTATGCCGCCCTTCCCTTTTTACTTCTGGCACGTTGGCAAGATGCTGTGGCTGCACGATGATAAAATTTACGAAAACACGCCTACCCATAAACGCTTTTTGATGTCGCTTCATAGCTGGTTGTTACGCCCAATTACCTATCACTACATGCGAAAATATATCCGCAACAAGTCGCTTTTCGATGAGCATTAGAACGATCATTTTCGACCTACAGTGCGTAATTTAAAGGTACTTGATTATTCAATCCCGCACAGTACTGCGTAAGAGGTAGGCTTAAAGAAATGTCTTCACTGTCAATCAAACGAGCAAAAGCGGCACTCAAGAACGCGTTTATCGGCGACGCGTTGGCTATGCCGGTACATTGGTATTACAACCCAGCAGATATTTATAAGGCATTTCCGTTAGGGATAGAGCAATTTGAGGATGCGCCATCATTTCATCCGTCTTCAATAATGTCGCTACATTCCACGCAGCAAGGTGGGCGCGCGAATAAGGCATCTGCAAATCAAAAAGAGATAGTGGGCGACGTTATTCTCAAAGGTAAAAGGCAGTATTGGGGCAAGGACAACATTCATTACCATCATGGTATGAAAGCGGGAGAAAATACACTCAATGCACATTGCGCGCGTATCGTTTTATCATGCGCACTTAAAGGGTATGACGAAAACGAGTTTTTAACTCAATATATTAGCTTTATGCGCGCTGATGAACCTAAACATCCTGACACATACGCTGAGTCTTATCACAGAGGTTTTTTTGCGAACTTGGAACAAGGTACACCAGTACACAAATGTGGGGCGGTTACACATGATACGGCTTCAATAGGCGCTTTTGTGTCGGTAACACCTCTAGCGATAGTAGAAGCAAGCAAAAGCACAGCCCTTGAGGACATCAAACGCCTGTGTCGTAGTCACCTTTATTTAACTCACCCGGATGAGTCTTTAGCATCGGTGTGCGATTTCTATGTTGAGTTAATCTACAAATTAGTGCATCGCGAAGGTGAATCACCCAAGGCCATTTTAGAAGATATTGCCCGTAAATCTGCGCACATGAATTTGGCTGCGATAGCGGCAAAAAACAAAAGCGATATCGAGATTGTTGGGCGTATGTATTCGCCAGCGTGTTATATCTCAGACGCGTGGCCCGCCGTTTTGTACTTCGCTTACCGTTATGCTGATACGCCTAAGAAGGCGTTGATTGCGAACACCAACGTGGGGGGCGACAACGTGCACCGCGGTTTTGTATTGGGGGCCATAATGGGGCTAATTCAGGCGACAGAAATGTCCCAATGGTTTAGTGAATTAGCTGACAAAAAGGACTTAGATGCGCTGATTAACCTTCTTGATGAACGGTAGCTAATACACAAAAGCCTGGTAGACCCAGTCGCAAAATGAGCAAATGGCATTCACTGTCCGGTAGCGTATTCGCGCAAAAGCGCCTTATAACGCTACCGTTTCCCCTGTCTTCGCCGCCTTAAATATAGCGTTCACAATGCGGATATCGGCCAGACCTTCATTGCCAGTCACCATAGGTTGTCGTCCATTTAATATGGCCAGTGCATCGTTATCCATTTGCAGCGTTTGCTGCATACCGTTTATAGGAGCCAGCGTTTTTCCATCAGACGTGGTGCCCGTTACCCCGCTGTAGCTCTGCATGGGTTTAAGTTGATACCAGCCCGTTTCACAATCAGCTTTAAAATGGTTAAACCCTTTCACTACACTGGTACCGCAATCGGCCACTAGTCCGTCGCCAAAATCCATCGTAAACAAGGTCGTTTCATCAACCTCAGTAAACGTCTCTGGAAAGCGCTGTGGTGGATGGCTTCCCGTTACCGCTAATGGCTCACGGCCCGTTAAAAAGCGCGCGCCGTTTATCGCGTAAACGCCCATATCATAGAGTGCACCGCCCCCCATGTGCTTTTTCATTCGCCAGTTGTCAGGCGCTCTTCCTTGTCCTGCATAACCAGCGAAGCTCGATACCGCGGTCAAGTTTCCATACGGCTTAGTTTCAAGATACTGATGAAAAGTGCGGGTATTGGGTTCGTGCTGCATGCGATAGCCTATCGACAACTGCACGCCATTTTTGTCACACGCATCTATGATAGCTTGGCATTCCTCGCTATCCATGGCCATTGGCTTTTCACACCACACATGCTTTCCGGTATTTGCGGCTTGTATCGCAAAATCCTTGTGTGTGCCAGTAGGCGTTACAACGTAAATAACATCAATATCGTCATTATTCGCAATATCTGCCATGGTGCTGTACGTGTACACATTACTGTCTTTAATGCCGTACTTTTGCTGCCATTGCGGGATCTTACTCTCGCTCCCCGTAATTATCCCCCGTAATTCGCAGTGTTTAGTGTCCTGTAAGGCAGGAGCGAGTAAATTTGTGCTGTAGTTGCCCAACCCTAATAGCGCCACGCCTATTTTCTTTTTCGAAGGCTTTGCCATTAAATAAGGACTGTGCGCAACCAGCAAACCTGAACCTGCCAATTGAAGAAAGTGACGACGAGTAATGCGGGGCATTAGTACTCTCCATTAAGAAATTAATCCGTGCATGGTTTTAGTAGTACCTTTCTTACTCAGAAAGATCACAATACCGTTGCGATATTATCGAATGTGTTACCAGTAACACCATTGAAGGTTTATAGCTGACAACCAATAAGCTTTGAAGCTCTATGGCACATCGTACCGTTTGGTAACGCGAAACGATTTACGACAAAATCAGAAGAAAAGCAGCCCACTTTTATCGACAGCATAATTTACTGTTTGCGCTTTGCCCGCCAAGCTTCTGCCACGATAGGTTCAAGGTCGCTCAAATCCAAAGGTTTAACAAGGTGATGGTCAAATCCAGCTTCTTTCGAACGCTGGATGTGCGATGGTTGTCCCCACCCCGTTTGCGCCACAAATACTGCGTCAGCTAACGCGCGATTTTGACGAAGTGCCGTACATAATTCGTAACCATTCATACGCGGCATGCCGATATCCAGCAACACTAAATCGGGCGTGAAAGACGCGACAGCCTTTAATGCAGATGGCCCATCTTCCACTACTTGAACCTGACACCCTTTTGCCTCCAAAATCCATCCCATGGTAATAGCGGCATCTTGATTATCATCGGCAATTAAAACGTTGAGCTTTTCAGCGGTAGCGCCTACCACGTCATGGGCCTTTTCCGGTTTACTGGCTAATTTGGGTACTTTACTTAAAACGGGTAAGGTAACGATAAACGTTGTGCCTTTATCAACGCCATCGCTTTGCACATTTACCGTTCCATCATGCAATTCAGTGAGTTTCTTCACTAGAGTAAGGCCAATCCCCAACCCGCCTTGAGAACGTTCAAGGGCACCATCTACCTGAGTAAACATATCGAAAACCGATTTTAGCTTGTCTGCTGGAATGCCCTCTCCATTGTCTTTAACTGCAATGGTTACCTTACCGTCGCAAGTACTAATACAGACCTCGATATTGCCACCCGGTGGAGTGTACTTTGCAGCATTGTTGATAATATTCGAGAAAATCTGCGACAACCGGATAAGGTCTCCGTTTACCCAAACCGGCTCTGCTACTTTTTCCACCAGCAGCGTATGCTGTTTTTCATCAATCAGGGGCTGAATAGTCTCAATCGCCGTACCCAGAATCTCACACAAGTTCACAGGTTTGCGATGAATTCGAATTTTTCCTCGGGTAATTCGTGACACATCCATAAGGTCATCAACAAGCCGTATCATTTGCGTTACTTGTCGTTCGACTCGACCGAATGCCTCGCTCTTCTGATTTTGGCTGTAGTCGTCTGACTGCAGAATTTCCAACGCATTGCGAATTGGTGCAAGCGGATTACGTAATTCATGTGCCAACGTAGCAAGGAACTCATCTTTACGGCGATCGGCCTCTTGAAGCGCGTCTATCGCATTTCGTTCTCTCGTGGTGTCTACACCTACTCCCGGAAAACGTTCCGGCTCACCAGAGCTGTTATAAATGACTCGTCCTCTAAATGAAGCCCAGCGGACAGTGCCGTCTTTTTGTAAGATACGGTATTCTTCATCAAATGGGGTGCGGTTATTAATACTTTCACAAATAGCAGCCTCACACGCTGCTAAATCGTCTGGGTGGATATATTGTTTGGGCACTTCAATGGCTACACCGTTTTCAGCCTCATCGCTACTGAGGTTAAAGAGTTCTCCCAAACGCTCATCTGCCGTGAACAAGTTTTGCTTAATATCCCAATCCCAAATACCAAAGCTGTGTGATGCTTCCAGTGCTAAGCGTCTGCGAGACTCTGCTCGCTTAGCCATTTCTTCAGCGTGTTTACGCTCAGTAACATCTCGCGTCGAACCAGCAATGGCTTCAACGTTTCCGTCTTCACCAATAACAGGAACAAATATGTAGTCATATATACGGCGACCATGAGTACCGGTAAAAGGAACATCACTACGAATTGGTTGCTTTGTTTCAATTACCTGACGAATCTCCTTCATGTGCATATCTGCATGCCAAGGTTCGTACCCAAGCTCTAAACATGTTTTGCCAATCGCTTCGTCCCAACTCAGCCCCCACATTTGCAGTAACGCGTCGTTGGCATACGTAAAATGCCCCTCAAGGTCAAAGATATAAAGCAAATCGGGCGTATTCGACAGAGCCGTTTCGTAAAGCCTGCGCTGTTTATTAAAAGACTCAATGTTCTCTAGTAACGCCGACTCCGCAACCCGTCGGGCGCGATTTTCGTTGTTGCGCTCAATAATGATTGCAGCGGTTTTAGACAGTGCATTAATTACGTCAATGTCATCGGGTAATGGGGTAAATCGCTCGCGATGAAATAAACAGAAAGTGCCCAATACCGTGCGACTTTCTGCAGATAAAATGGGACGACACCAAAATGATTGAAGTCCTAATGCCTGAGTGGAGAGACTAAAATCACTCGAATCAGTTTGGGCGTTGATGTGAATATTCACCACATCACGAGTTTGACAACACTTTCCTAACGGCGTTAGTTCATCAATTGTAATATTCTTGAAGTACTGCCTAGTTTCTTTTGGCATCGACGGTGCAGCCGCGCTAATGAGTGATAACCCATCTTCAGATACCAAGGATATTCCACTTACAGCTTGAAAATCTGTCACCTTTTCTACTGCATTGACTAAAACGGTCAACACATCTTCTAGTGTAGCGCCAGATAATGCGAGTCTCATGGCATCTCTTTGAGACTGAGAAATGATCTGTAGCCTGCGCTTCATAGAGAAGTCATGAAACGAAAACCCCACTACACCCGCCGCAACGGGGAAAATGGTGAGTTTGAACCAGGCGTGGTCAATACCAAACCGAATTTCCGTTGTTTTACCGGGTTCCTGTTTTATTGCCAGTTCAAACTGTTGAGTAATATTCGGTACTTGCGACTGAGGAAACAAACTAAACACCGAGCTGTCAAAGAGATCAGATTTGTCTAATCCACAGATGGAACGGGCCTGATGGTTAGCGTAAATAACGTTGCCTTTAACATCGGCAAATATCACCGCATCAGTTATATTTTCTATAAGAGCTTGAAAGGGGATGTCGTCGGTAAAAGAAGATGAAGCCTTACTTATTGGCTCAGACATAATTCGCTCAAATAATGTAGAAAAAATTATACTAAAGTAGAAATCACTATTTAGCTAACGATTTACGTTAAGCAGTACAAAGCGACTTCTCTAGAGGTGCGGTAAGTGAACTTAAATGATTAAATTTTCGTAACACTTACGCTGTTACAAGTAAAAGCTCTACCAAGATCACTTTCTACCAAGGCTAAGACATGGACAACGCTGGCTCGAATCAAGATAAAGGGAACGGGAAGTATGCTGGGAAGTTCCCCAAAATAGCCCAACAAACCAGACTGCTAAATATTCTTGTGATTTTTGCTGTCATTTATACGTTGTACCTTGCCAAGTCTTTACTTGTTCCTCTTTTCTTTTCCGCCTTTGTAGCTTTGCTTTTGAGCCCTCTTGTTGCATTCGCACGCAAGTTATTCATACCTCGCACACTGTCAGCAGGAGCCCTGATTATTTTGCTGGTCGCGCCGTTTACATTTTTAGGTATAGAGCTGGCTGAGCCGGCAGAACGCTGGATGCAATCTCTCCCCAAAATTGCTGCCGAGATATCCAAAGAAATTGAAGAGATAAGCAGCAACATCGACGCTTATGCAACGCCTCCAGCTGAACCCGTTGAAAAAGAACGTTCATTCTTTAGCTGGTTTGGTGACGATGAGAAGACACCTGAACTTTCTCCATCACAAGACAATACAAACTCTGTGACGGACAAAATTAAACAAAGCGGAATAGATATTGGGCTCACACTCTTCAGTAACGCGCCATTTTTACTGGCACAGGTGCTCGCCTGTATCGTTTTAATTTTCTTCTTGTTGGTTTTTGGCCCCAACCTATTCAATGTTTTTGTAAGAGACTTCCCTATTGTTACCAACAAGCGACGAACGCTGGTGTTGGTAGATCAAATTCAACGGGAGCTGTCTTCGTATATCGTCACCATCAGCATCATAAACTCTTGCTTAGGGTTAGCTACAGCTGGCGTGTTTTACTATTTAGGAATAGACGATGCGTTACTTTGGGGAGCGCTGGTTGCGCTGATGAACTTTGTCCCTTACTTGGGTGGTGTGGCGAGCTGCGTGGTATTGCTGGTAGTTGGGCTTGTGCAGTTTGGACTTACCAGCAGTGCGTTTCTGCCAGCGGGTCTGTTTTTAGTATTGAATATCATTGAATCACAGCTCATCACGCCTGCGGTGCTAGGAAGAAGTATGCAGCTTAACCCGTTAATAATCATAATTTGGATAGCAATAACGGGTTGGCTATGGGGTGTGGTAGGCGTTTTACTCGCCGTGCCTATTCTAATGTGTTTTAAGATCATTCTCGAAAATCTGGGCGTATTTGATCACTGGATAAGACTTCTCGAGTCAAAATAATTTCACTCTCTGCGCCCCTTCAAGCTAGAAATGTTCGCGATTCTCGTAATAATCGTTGCCGTTGAGATCTTCAAATAAAACGGTGATGTCCTTATCCTCTCCTACGAAGGGGCGAAGCGCAGTATCGATAACGTGAGCCACTGCAGTTTTAACATCCTGCCCGCGATCAAACCACAAAACTTCTATAAACGGATAAGCCGAAGAGGCTCCACCGGCCACAATGAACTGGCTCGCAATGTGCTCTACTGTGAAATGATCGTTAGGGGTGTCGGTCAGTTTGGCAAACTGTTCAACGATAGAACCTGCAACCTCTTCTAACGCTGATTGCTCGATACCTCTTACGCGAATGTGCGGCATATTTTGTCCTTTAATAGCTCTTTAGTTTGTGTACCGGAATTTTCTAAGCGGCATCATACCACGCTTTAATAGCGTCTAGACTGAGGACTAGCCTTTAGTACGCGATGAATGCCATACTATTCGGTAAAAGGGTATAACGTTCTCACGGCAAATTAAGAATTATACCGAAACAGAATCTCGCACCACCACTTCACGCCATAAATGAGAACACTCTTCCACAAACTTTTTGTGAATAGGATGAAGCTGGTACTCATCTTGCGCTTCAACGCTTTCAAATAGCATAAGTTCAGACACGTCAAACGAGTTATCTATCACGTCACGCTTTAGTGTATTGGCAGGCACACCAATGTGAAGCGAGTGAACTTGTGGGATAGCGCGCAACGATTGCAAACCAGCAATGAGCTTTTGCTTATCTTCTGTTGACGTTGGATCTTTCAGCCAGAAGTAAACCATATGAAGGATAGGTGGTAACTCAGCGTTTGTGGTGCGGGACGAATGCGCCATAGCGGGCAATGCAGATAGCGAAGCAAACGCTCCTGCGGTTGCTAAAAATTGTCGTCTTTTTGTATCTGCCATAATAGACCCTGCTTACCTTAGCTGTAGATTTCTGTCATAAACATTGAACATGCTGATGTTTCTACAATGACATTGGATCTCAATTGAAGCAATAAGAACCCGTTCATCTTCGCGTAAACACACACTTGTGAGCTCTGTCTTTCACTGCGAAATAGATCTGGACTCAATTAGCAAGGCAAGAAAGCGCCAGGAATTTAATATTCTGCATGTTGGCAAGCAACTTGAAAGATACCTAAAGAAACTGAATTTTAAACATGTAAACAACGAGATTTTGACGCTATGCGCTTACCTACCAAACAGCTTATCAATAAAATTGAAAACTTATCTAATGGTCTAACGCCAGAGCAGCTAGCAAGCTTCCTCGATATTATTGACGCCATGACAGCACTGGTTGAAGAAGCTGGAGAGTTAAAAGGCGATAGCGACAACAAGAATGCTAGCCTCAGTACTGAGCTATCCGTATTCCACTAAGACTGGCCTTTTTAGTATCACCGCTCTGAGGTAACAGCGGTGCTGCTATACCAAGCTGAATACCAGTATCAACACCAAGAACGATAAATATTCGTTTTTGCTGTCATTGGCTCTTCTTTAGGGCCGTTGACCGGTTTTGCCATGAACCCAGCTCGCGATTTTGGTCCTAAGCTTTTTTCCCATATTGCGGGATGGAAGTATGCGCTTGATGGGGCGAAAGACATTCCCTACTTTATTGTGCCTATTGTAGCGCCTATATGTGGAGCATGCTTTGGCGCTTGGCTGTACCCTGTATTAATAGGTCATTCCCTTTCACCAGAAAGTCGCGCCTGCACTATTCCAAACGATTGCGAAACTTCCGCTGTTACACAAACTTCTGAAGCGTGTGTCGATAGAGGGTAAGCTAACTATTGATATACGAGCGGCGATGGCCTATTTTACGCCGCGGTTGAACTTACAAAGAAGCATAGCGTGTGTTTTATTTAATAGCAGTTACTGTCCTGTGGGCATTTTCCTTTTCGCTCATAGGCGAGTTTTTGGCTGGCTCAGTAGACAGTTATTTTGCTGTTTTGACACGCATTGTGCTCGCCACACTGGTCTTCCTTCCTTTCCTTAGGCCGGCATTATTGAGCCTTAAACAAAAGGTGATTCTGGCCAGTTTAGGTGCTGTGCAGTTAGGGTTAATGTATATTTTCTTCTACCACGCATTTTTGTTTTTAAGCGTGCCAGAAGTGTTGCTTTTCACCATTTTTACGCCGCTTTATGTCGCCATTTTGAACGACGCCCTGTTTAAGCGGTTTACCCCGTTTTATTTATTGTGCGCACTTATTGCCACCGCAGGTGCAGCCATAATTCGCTTTGATGGCGTGACTGATAACTACTGGTTTGGTTTTGCCATTGTTCAGGGTGCCAATCTTTCCTTTGCACTAGGACAAGTGGGTTATAAAAAGCTGACCTCGACTTTTACAGCCCAAGTACCCTATCACAACGTATTCGCGTGGTTTTATTTAGGCGCGTTAGTTGTAGCCTTGCCCGCTTTTTTCCTTTTCGGCAACCCAAGTCAACTACCGCAAAATACCGAGCAATGGGGAGTGCTACTGTGGTTGGGTATTGTGGCATCAGGGCTTGGATACTACTTTTGGAACCAGGGGGCGCTGGCCGTTTCTGGTGGTACGTTAGCTATTATGAATAACGCACTTATTCCAGCGGGGCTTGTGGTTAATTTACTGCTTTGGCAAAAAGACACCGACTTTTCTCGCCTGCTTCTTGGCGGTACCATCATTGCTATTGCACTTTGGATGTCCCATCAACACGCTAAGAAGCAGAAACAGTTATAAGCCTCAAAAAGGCCAAAGCTACGCAGGACTATACTCACTCTCCATGGTGTAGTCTTTGCGCGGCCCAATGACCTGCCACGTAGAGCGCCACACAGGCCACGCTGTGAAGTCATAGCGCACCACGTAATTATCGTCGCCACATAAGTGCTCAGCGTTTGGGTTGGTCGCACTGAAAGAATGAAAATAACGTTCATCATCGAACAACACTTCAAATAAACCAGTTTGAGGCTGCTGCCAGAAATACCGACGTTCTGCGGGCATTACGCTTTCGTTAGGCGCAGTTACTTCGCCTTTTTCGTAATACGCCAAGCCGCTTTTTTCTTTTTGTACGCAGCCTTCCAGCCAGCTAAATTCAGCCTCGCCAGAAAAGGTAAATACATCGCCATTTCGCTGGATGATTTTGCGCGTTAGCGTCCATCGTCCAGCAAAATCGTCCAAGGTATGAGGAGAATTAACTGTCATTGCGCCGTCCTTACCAAAAATAGGTAACAGTGGCAGAATATTGGTCGCCGCGACCCGGCGTTCCTGGGATTTCTTCAAAGCGCTCATCCCACAAGTTATCGACTGCCAATACCAGACTTAACCCTTCAATCTGAGCAGGTGAATATGTGAAAGTGACATGTGAGAAAAACGCAGAGTCATCGCTGTTTCTAAGCGCATTGGTTTCTTGTTTCCGCCACTCGTTGTCAATGCGCACTTCAACCGTATCGGTTGCAAACCACACCACCCCAAGGGTGGCGCGATGCGGCGGATAGTTAAGCGCGTAAAAGCTCGCGTCTACCTCATCAATTCGATAGTCTTCAGACTTATCTAAATAGGTGTAGCTGGCCACCACATCTGCGCTTTCCAAGCGTTTAATGGCAATCACCTCAACACCTAGGGTTTCGATGTCGACCGGGTTTGCACTGCGAGCTGAAGTAGCATCGAAGCTATACGTCCAATCTGTCAGCTCGTTATCCCAGCGATAGAATACAGCGGTATCAACTTTGAAAGACGTTTTATCAAATGACGCCCCAAACTCTAGGTTTTTGCTGACTTCTCGCTGTAACTGATTGTTACTTCTAAACAGACCGCTTGTGGTGCTGCCGCCTACAGCAGTGTAGCCAGCCACCTGCGTCGCCTCTGCATACGAAAGATAGAGTGTACGCGAGGCATTGCTCCCTGCTTGGGTAAGCCAACTAATATCGCCCACAAAAGACAGTCTGTCGTCGTCGCGATTTGTATCGTCAAACGCCCCACCTAAACGAACGGTAAGCAATTCATTGCTGTTCAACTGAGTTCGATACTCGGGCACTACGCTTATTTTGTAGTAGTCGCGAGAGGTGAAATTGTTCTCTAGCGTGGTTGATGTGATGTCGTCTGCAGTAAGCTGTGCTGTGTAGTTAATACCGAATTCTTGCGAAACATTATGAGTACCGGAAAATGCCAATGACTTCACTTGGGTTTCATGAAACGCCTGAAACGCTTCAGGATTTTCACGTGAGAATACGTAACGGTCGTCATTCTCTCTGTAGTAAGCAGAAACTTCAAAGGTATTTTTCATGCTCTCTTCGCCGTAGCGCTGTTTGTGATTTAGCATGACCAAACGGGTTTGAATGTCTTCTGTTTCGTTTACGTTAAAAGGCGTGTACAAGTTAGGCCAGCCAAAAAACTTTTGCTGAAAGCCATAAAACACGTCGGTTTGTGAGTCATCACTTGCCAGCTGAATACGCCCTGACGCGCGTTCGAAATTATGATCGCCATTAGCAATAGTGCCATCACTTTCAGAGCGAGAATACTCCCCTTCAACCCCAACAGACCAACCAGGTAAATCACTAAGCGCGTGCTTTACTGCACCGTGTACACGCTGCAAATTGAAGTTGTTATTACCTACTCCCACTGACACACTGCCTGCTGTTTGGATGGGACGCCAGCCGTAAGACACCGTACCTACAGAGCTATTTACACCGTAAAGCGCGTTATCGACCCCTGTGGAAATACTCGGCTTCGTCAACATTTCTGGCGCAATCGGAATTTCAGCAAAATAGTGCCCCGTTTGCGGGTCGATAAGCGTTGCGCTTCCTATGCGAAAACCCGTGTTTTCGAATATACCGCCGCGAATAGTCACGTCAGCCTGCGCTTCTGCCATGTTCCTTGATTGCAAATCGACTCGCGGATCGTACTCTAAGTTAGATATAGGTGAATTAAACGTCCCTACCGGCTTGTTGTTCGCCGTCGCTGCCCCTTCAATCGTAATTTTTTCTACGCCTTTTTCGTTGCTGTCCACGCCAGAGTTAGCGTTTGATGAATCAACACTTTCAGCGGCCATGGCGGTAAAAGGTAAAGTACAAAAGAGCAAAGATAGGATTGTGTGACGCATTCAGTGTCCTAGTTAAAAATTTAGGTTCAGCCTGCAGGCAAGAGTAATAAAAACGCGAAGTGTATAGCATTAGCAGACCGAGGAAAACGCTGCGCAGGTGAGTTTAGACCAGTAAGTTTATTTTTACTTACAGCTCTGCACATTTCTATTTATCAATATAAACAGACTGTATGTATCTGTAGCAGCCCGCAATAATCATCAATCTCACCTTATTGTCTGCTTACCTTCCTTGCTAAAAGAAACGAGATAACATAACATTCGCGACCTCTACAAAACCTGCCAAAGACACGTAATACCTTGCTTATGCTTGATCTTAAAACACCATTTATATTTTCTTTAGTTGCATTATCAGTAAGCGCCGCTGCGCAAAGTGATGAAAGCTCCCTTCAAGGTGCTCATGATGAACTTGAACACATTGAGGTAAAAAGACACTTTCAGCCATACCGTGGTAATGTACCGCTAATCGACACCCCACAAGCAATCGACCGAATTACTGCTGATACCTTAGCGAATGAAGGGATCACGCGTTTCATCGATGCGCTAGATTTTGCGCCCACCATTGTTAGACAAAACAACTCTGGCGGCATGTTCGATAGCTTTGCGATCCGAGGTTTTTCTGGCGATGAAAATAACCCATCGGGTTATTTAATAAACGGCTTCAACGTGCGTGGCTATAGCGGTAATAGAAGCACGGTTAACGTTCAAACTATAGAAGTAATGAAGGGTCCGGGATCAGCCTTATATGGTCAAGGTGAACCTGGCGGTACCATTAACGTTATTACCAAAAAACCTCAGTTCGAAGAGCAAGGCTACATCCAGGGTACCGTAGGTAATTTTGATAAAAAACAAGTAGAGTTCGATTACACGAACGGCATTAATTCAGACATGGCGTATCGCGTTAACGGTTCATACGAAGACTCTGATACTTATCGCGATAACGTGTTTTTCAAGAATTTGAACCTTAACCCTTCATTCATTTGGAACATTTCTGATCACACCAGCTTAAGCTATCAGATGGAAATACTGGATCAGGAAAAGCCGCTTGATCGCGGTGTGTTCATATTAAATAACGACTTTGACGCCGTAGATGCCGAAGACTTTTATGGTGATGTTAGAGACGGAGCCCATGAAGTTAAAGCCTTCGGACATCAGCTAGTGTTAAATCACGAGTTGAATCACAACTGGCATTTACTCAGTGGCTTCGCCTACAGAGACTCTTCTTTTGAAGGGCAGTCTTCAGATACTGAACTGTCAGAAGGCCGTCAGCTTTTGTATACCGATCCATCTATACTTTCAAGGCAACGCAGAACCCGTGACTATCAAGCGCAAGACTTATCACTACGCTTTGAATTAAGTGGCGTGGTAGACGTGGCAGGCTTCGTAAATAATGTCTTGTTTGGTTTGGACTATTACAACTACCACATCGATACAGACTATCGTCGTTGGCGCACTGCGTGGGGGGCGGATGATACCACTTATAGCATCGACCCTGAAAATCCAGACTACACTATTTTCAGACCTGACGTTACGCCCACTACACTCACGGCTGAAAAGCAAAAAGGGCTAGGTTTCTACGCACAAGATGTTATAGAGCTTAGCGAAGCAACCAAGCTTTTAGTTGGCTTTCGCGTGGACAAATTCGAGCAAGACATTCTTAATAAGTTAAGCAATGAAGGGCAAGAACAAGACCAAACGGAAGTGACGCCACGCTTTGGTTTCGTCTATGAAATCAATGATTCTGTAAGCCTTTACACTAGTTATGCAGAAGGTTTCAGACCCAACCCCGGACTTGACTCTGACCGCAACGCGTTTGACCCTGAAGAGACCACCTCTTTTGAGGTAGGAGCTAAGTGGGAAAACATTGCTGATATGTTTTCTGGTAGCGTCGCTATTTTCGATGCTGAAAAGACCAACATGCTTACCGCTGAACCTAACACTGGCTTTTCAGCTACGCTCGGTGAAGTTGAAAGCCAAGGGGTAGAATTTCAGTTAACCACTGACCTTACTTCAGACATTCGCCTTGATATGGCATACGCATACATAAATGCTAAAACCGCTAACGAAGTCAATAACTTGGATTGGGGCGTGCCTATTCCAAAAGGGTCGCGATTAATCAATATTGCCAAGCATTCGGGGTATATCTCGCTTAACCATTTCACCAGCGTATTTGAAAAAGAAGCGTTCTTTGGTGTGACCATGCGTTACGTGGGCGATCGCTTAGGACAAACCACCGATCCAACATTCATTTTGCCGTCTTATACCCTTGTGAACTTAGCAGGGTCGGTGAATATCAGCGATGCACTTTCTATGAGATTTGACGTGAATAATCTGTTCGACAGAGATTATTTTGAGAACTCATACCATCAGCTTTGGACCATGCCGGGCTCTCCGACTAACTACACAGTAAGCGTTAAGTACCAGTTCTAGTAATAAAATCAAACAAGCCGGTGGCTTCGATGTTCCGGCTTGTTTGGTATACATTTCTATTCGCCGTTTTGCACTGGCATTTTCCCTGAGTCACGGTTTTCCCACCCGTGTCCGTTGAACGGGTCTACACCTAGCTGCTGCATAATGTAGGGGAAGTCAACGTTAACCCAATTATCTACAATTTTACCGTCTACCACTTTCCAAAAATCCATATAGCGAATTTCAACTCTTTTACCGGTAGGCTCTATTCCCATAAAGGTTCCAGTGTGAACCGCTTCTTGGCGACCAAACGCAGCGCACCACTCACCTTGTGTGACGCGAGCTTCATCTATACAAACTTTATCAGAAAACGCAGCCTGAAACGGTCGCTGCCAGTTGTCTTGAAACTCTTTTAACCCTTGTTTGAAACCGCAACCTGCATTGCCCATCCAGCGAAAGTTCTCGCTGAAGAAACGGCCCATATTGTCGATATCATGACCATTTAATCCATCGACCATAGCGTCAATGGTATCAATGGTTTCCTGCGTTTTTGACAAGTCGTTGTCTTTTGTAAGAATGCCTTGTTCTGGACGTGAACCTTTCATCTCATATCTCCCAAAAAAGTGTTGAGTACTGCATATTAAAAGCTCTGTTTAAAGAATGCGTAATTGGGGTTTTGAAACAGAGCGTAAAGTAGATATTTAGCGCTAAGAACCAAAACTGGGCTCATCACCCTAGTGATTGCCCAGTTTGCTCAGCGTTTAAAATAGCGCACTGCGCTGCACGTGTTAGTCGAACTTGTACTGTAAGCTTACGCCGTATGTACGCGGGTTATTCCAGTTTGCCTGAATGGAGTTGATAGGCAGCCCATTAAGCACTTGAGACTGAACCACTGCACGAGTAAGCACTTCTTCATCCGTCAGGTTATTTGCAAAGAAATCGACGTTTAAGTTTTCATTTACTTCCCAAGAGATGCGAGCCGTTACCATGGCGTGAGCATCTACTTTTGTTTCAGGAATATTGATATCAAACGCGTAGTGATCGTCAACAAAGTTCACATGAAGATAAGGCGTTAAGTAACCGCCATTTGGCAATGAGTACTCATACCTTGCGCTTAGGCCCAGCGTATAATCTGGCGACATAGCTGGAGAGTAACCCGCAAAGCTAAACTGGCTATTTGGATCGTTTATATCCTGACGGCCATCAACATTGCCTAACCCAAGTAGCGGCTGAAGTTGAGAATTACCTACAGCAAAGTCGTCAGCGAACTCGGCGTTAAGAAGCGCCAAGGTTGCATTTAACGTTAACTCGCTTAGTGGGCGCCATTCCAAATCAGCTTCTAACCCGTAGGTGTCAACCTGACCACCGTTTTCATAGTATTCAAAGGTTGTACTAACGCCAGTAGAAACGCACTGTGCCACGGTTAAGTCAGTTGTTGTGTCGTTACACGATACTGCAAACAGCTGCGCTTTCACGTCATCGTATTGGTTTGCAAAAGCAGAAACGTTAAACCGAACGGTGTTATCGAATAAAAAGCTCTTCAAACCAATTTCGTAAGAAATAACTTCTTCATTGTCGTATAGCGGATCGGCACCACGCGCTACCACCCTCGCGTCGTTAGCACCACCAGTACGATAACCTGTTGCTGCACTGGCATAAACCATCATGTCTTTTGCAACATCTAGCTCGTAAGCTAATTTCCACAATACCGCTGAGTCGTCCCAATCGGGAATTGAATCGCCTGTAAATGTCTTTTCGTCTTTGTTGTAGCGAAGGCCAACCAACAAGCGGTTGCTGTCGTTAAGTTGATAACGAGCTTGGCCAAATACGGCTACAGAGTCGACTTCATGCGGATCGTGATTTGGATTTCCCCACGAAGGAACCGTAATAGAATCTGGCTCACCGTTACCGGTTGTATCCTCACGCCACAGCCATTCCCAATCCGCTTCTTGCGAGAACAAATAAACGCCTGCTATCCAAGAAAACGGGCTATCGCTTTCAACAGACGACAACTGTAGTTCGGTAGAAAACGCTTTTTGATCGTCCTGACGTCCAAAGCCACCAACAAAGTCTAAGCCACCATCGCTGTAGTCGTTATCGTAGAATTGCTCGCCTGACAGTTCAGAATAATTGGTGGTCCACTTTGCGTTTGCCCAGTCCATCGCCCAGTCGAGGGTCAAGGTTGCCGACCATGCTTCTTGGTTATCGAAAGACACCGCATTTCTGTATACATCGTATGGGCCTTCATCATCTCGCTCAGCATCAGCAGGCTGATAAATGTGGCCAGGTGTTACCGTAGCAATAGGGTTGTAAACGCCCGACCCCGGTGAGGTTTCAGAAATTTGATAACCCGCAATTTGTTGGTAACCCCAAATCGCTTCTGAGTTTGCGTCTTTCTTACTATAATCAAGGCGAAGCAATGCAGTAACATCGTCTGAGAATTCGTATTTAGTCGTGTTACGTAAGTAGAATTGGTTCTTTTCACGTAAATCGTCTGACGAGCCCGGCAAGAAATGGTTTTCGATCATGCCGTCATGACGGTCGTGGCTCATGACAAAGCGCGTAGCGGCCTTATCACTTAGCGGCAGGTTTAAAATAGCTTCATAGGCCGAACGGTCATAGCTACCATGAGTAAGTTTCACAGAACCACTGGTATAGCCAAGTTCAGGCTGCTTTGAGATAACGTTGATACTACCTGCAAATGTATTTCTTCCATACAGTGTTCCCTGCGGCCCGCGCAGTACTTCAATGCGCTCAATATCAACGTAAGCCCCTAAGCCACCGGTGGTCGTTGGCACATAAATACCATCCTGGAAAATACCAACAACTTGTTCAGCAATACCTGTACCGGCCACGCCAACTTCGTTGGTACGAGCACCACGCATAGCGGGACGAACTTCACCACCTGAGCTGCCTATTCTTAATCCGGGAACAACGTTTTCAAGACCACTAATATTTTCAATGCCGTTACGCAAAATATCATCTGCACCTAACGCGCTCACAGAAGACGATACTTCCTGCAAATCTTGAGATTGTCGGTTTGCTGTTACTTCAATACGTTCAACGCCCGCTGCTTTAGCTTCGCTGTCAGGGGTTTCTTGTTGGGCGCTAGCGCAAAAACTAACGCTGATTAGAAGTGCACTTTGAATAGCGCGGGAGAGGTATGTTGTATGGTACTTTCGTTGGTCTTGCTTCATCGTGATAGTTCCCGGATTAATAAAACCTTATCTGCAGTAACCTGTTAGTGCCCTGCGTTTATCAAGCCTTTGATGACCCTGCCTGTGACAACATCATACTAGGTTGTTTAATTCTTGGTCTAAACAAACATACAACTCTATTTACTTCGAAGTCAATAAAAATGTTCAAAGATTGTTAATTCATGAATTTTAATTTTTTGTTTAAATACATTGAGAACAAATAAACACATGTAATAAAAGGCTTTATTTATAAACAATGAGCTTTAACAATGACAGCAAAAATAAGATTTCGAAGTATAAATATAGACTTCAAGCCAAAAATGACTGGTAGGATCTGCATAGAAAAATGGCACTCGAATGGATAGAAACCGAATGCTGATGCATGAGTTAAGCATTAGTGAAAAAAGGTAAGAAAGTGCACTTGAGATAGCTTGGGTTATCAGAAAGCCCACCTAGCAAAAACGGACGTTTTGCTAGGTAGCTTCGAGGGAAAATGACGTCAGTCAGTACACCATTTTCAGGTATAAAGCCTTTGGTATTGTTCGATTAACTGTAGGTGGTAGTGCGCGATAAGATATCTAACCCTTGCTGTTTTAACCAATAAGGCACATCCATCAACACCCAGTTTTCCAGTAATTTATCCCCTTTGCGATAGTACACATCGACCACTCGCATGTCGGCACGTATACCCGAAGCAGGCATGCCGAACAAGCCTCCCCCGGCCGTATTCGATAGGTTCGGCCAACCAAAGAAACAAGCAAAATTGCCTTCACTAAAGCGCGCCACATGACCATTAAACACTTTATCTTTCAAACCTTTACGAAAAGGAAATTGATGTTGCTGCTGGTAACGCTCGATAGTAAATGTAGCCCCTATTCCCGCTGGGCCATACCACACCATATCTTCACTCCAGCATTTGGCGAGAAGCTCTGGAGGACAGTTGTCGTTACCCGATTTATTTAAAGAATCTAGGTCTCTTACCATTTCCTCAACCAGCTCAATGGTCTTTTTAGACTCCTTAGGATCTTGCTCTTCAAACAATAAACCGTTGTGATCACATGGCCCTGGATAAACAAACGTATGGCCTGTTTCTACGGGCAAAGGATTAAGCCCAACTTGCTGCATTAGTGCAATTAAGTCGAAGAAAATAGCGTGGCTAACTATCTTATCTTCACGTACTTCAAAAAACTCGGCATACCGTAAAAAAGCCAGTTTGCCCGTACTTCTAATGCCAAGAAATGGCTTGTCGAACAGTCCAGCAAAGTGACCCATCGACATAACCCACTTGCCTTCGCCGGCGCTGTTATCTCCCGCCATGAATACGTCCTCACGGCGCTTCATACGCGTAAAACTCTGTTTTAACGGCTCCCACAACTCTTTCACTAATTCTGCTGGAGTCGAACATTTATCAAACGGATAGCAGGCATAAATCTTTGCATTTTCATCAACATACGATTTCACTACGCCTTTAACATCACTTGCCTCACCTTTGTCAAAAGCGGCTTGATAGGATCTGACAACGGCTTTTTCGCTATTAAAACTCATGACTTACGCCTCTTTGTTTAAAAAATTGTTAATACTGGCCTGAAATAATTAATGACTTCGAAGTCATTATGTATTAGGTTGAATATTATTGTAAATAGAAAGCGCGCTTATTAAGCAGGCAGAGTAAAGAATATGACTGAAAATTTTGGCGTTTTAAACTGGTCTATCTTAGGCGGGTACATCATTGCGAACCTGTTGCTAGGTTTGGTGATTGGTAAAAATATAAAAAATTCCGACGATTTTTATCTCGGTCAAAAACAAACTCCGTGGTGGGCAATAGGTATTTCGGTTATTGCCACTTACGTTAGCGCCATGACGTTTCTTGGGGCACCAGCCTGGGCTTATTCAGAGGGGCTATCCGTTATAGCACTTCATTTGAACTACCCTCTCGTCATCATGGCTGTAATCATATTCTTTTTCCCATTCTTCTATAACGCGGGTGTCGCGTCCATTTACGATTACCAAGAACGGCGTTTCGGCAAGCGTGCCCGCGCCATGGTATCCAGCATTTTTATGCTAAGCCAAATCATGAGCTCAGCAGCTATTCTTTATGCTACCTCTCTTGTGTTGTCGTTCATTACTGGCGTACCTGTAGTGTGGTCTATCGTTATAGTTACTGCCATAGCGCTTATCTACACCATGATGGGCGGCATTACTGCCGTAATTTGGACTGACGTTATTCAGTCAGTGATCTTATTTGTGGGCGCGGGCATCATTATGTACGCCCTGCTTGAAAGCGGCGACACTACGCTATCTTCATCAATGAGCGAGCTTAAAGCTCAGGGTAAATTAAACCCACTTAATTGGGACTTCGACTTTACTGAAGAAACTACAGTGTGGAGCGGCATTATTGCTATGACGCTGTACCACATCACCGTTTACGGCACCAACCAAATGATGGTGCAGCGAACGCTGGCTGCCAAGAATATTGGTGACGCCAAAAAATCTTATTTATTAATGGGTTTCTGCGCGTTCTTCATCTACTTCTTCTTCATTGTACTTGGCGTGTTGTTCTACGACTTTTATCAAGGCAAAACCTTCGAAAACAGCAACACAATCATTTTGCAGTTCGCAACCGATTACGGCTTGCCGGGTTTAATGGGCATTATTGCAGCCGCGGTTATGGCCGCTTCCATGTCTAGCCTAGATTCCTCATTTAACTCGCTATCGACAGTGGCAACTATCGATTTCTACATCAAATACTTCAAGAAAGACGCGTCGGACGCCCATTACCTTAAGGCTTCACGTATTTTCACCTTGTTCTTCGCTGTACTTATTATTTTTCCAGCAATTGGCTACCACCTATTCAGCGAAGGCTCAATTTTAGAAATTTTGTCTAAAGTAGGCTCCTATTTTGTAGGTGCGCAAATGGGCATGTTCTTCTTAGGGTTCTTCTCTAAGCAAACAACCGAAAATGGCCTGATCATTGGCACATTGAGCGGCTTTATTGTTGTGACTTTAGTGGCCTTAAATACAGATATCGCGTGGCCTTGGTACTGCATCATAGGTGCAAGTGCCAACATTGTGGTGTCTATGATTGCTAGTCGCCTTATCGATGGCGTTCAAACCGAATACAACGCTTATACCATTAAAGGGCAGCAGCAACACTTCGCGCGCGAAGGTCTCGATGAGAAAGAGCAAGGATGGTATCGCGTACCCGGCCGCGTAGACCCAATCAACTACATATTGTTTGGGTTCTTCTTACTCACACTCGTGTTCTTATTTTCAATTCAATTTATGTTTTAAAAGCCAAACTCAGCGCTTTTGAGGGAGATTCTATGAGCGAAACATCCATAGCAAAAACGGTGTATTGGCAGCCTCTGCATGACATGCTGGACCCTGCCCGAAGTAAAACGCAAACCTTAGCGGGTTTCGATGAAGAGTTTGTCGACTTAGCAGACTATATTTTGCGCGTAACCCATCGTATTTGGGAGCAGAAAAATATTGGCGCTTGCTACGATTATTATGCTGACTACTGCCCGGTACATACGCTTGGCGGTTATGCTGACAGTGTTGATGTGGTGGTTCAAAATACGTTAAAAACCATTGCCGCCTTCCCTGACAGGTCGCTTATAGGTGAAGACGTTATTTACCGTGAAGAAGCCAACGATGTGTATTATTCGTCGCACCGTATCACCAGTATTATGACCAATAAAGGCCCCTCTGAATTTGGCGCGCCAACAGGCAAAACCGGGCGTGTAACCACCATTGCAGACTGCATGTGCAGAGACAATAAGATTTTTTACGAATGGCTAATGCGAGACAATAGCTTTCTTATCGCTCAGCTTGGTATTGAGCTAGACGATGCTGCAGCGTTTCAAGCCAAGTTTCCTGTTTCGAGCACGTTTACCCAATGGCTAAATGAAGAGTATGCGCGAACATGTGCTAACGAGGCATCGCGCTGGGAAGCATTGCCAGAGCAAGACAAGCCGTGGGGCGACTTTGCCAAATCATGGGCCGACCAAATCTTCAATAAGCGCATGTTCAATAAGCTCTCTGACTTTTATAAACCTAATGCGTCAGTGCAGTGGCCGGGCGGACGCCAAGCCACTGGCAATGCAGCTATTGGCGGCATGTTCATTAAGTACCTGGCCAGTTGCCCAGACGCCAACATGGTAGTAGATCACATTTGCGTTACCCATTACGACGACAATCGCGTGAACATTGCGCTTAGGTGGGGCCTGGCGGGTCATTACAATGCTACACAAAGCAAATATGCGCAGTTTAATCAGCAACCCCATTACATTTTAGGGGCAACTCACTTTGAGATTGAAGACGGTGTAATAGCCAAGGAGTTTACGGTGTTTGACGAAGTAGCAGCGTTGGCAAACCTTATGCGCAAACTACCACAAGCGACGGAGGCATAAGCATGTTAAGCACAATTCAGCAGTTGCTAGAAAAACAAGACACACAAACACTTACCGCTGCCTTGCTTCATTCAAGCCGCTGGTTTTTAGGAGAAAGACTGCACTACGGGCCAATTCAGCAACGGGGTTTAATGGCTAATTGGCTTGATATTACAACGCATTTTGAGACCGTTGAATTATGCGCGAAGGTGCAAAGTGGTGATGTTGAAGCAGGCGTATTTTGTCTTTCATCAGCATCGACCACCACATACTTTATTGCACAATGCGAACATCGCAATGGCGCTATCAAGCAATTGCTTCAATGGGTAGACAGTGCTTCACTAGCGGCACACTACAATACAAAAGAAGCCCCTGGCTATGACAACTCGATGTCGCTACCTTTTTGGCCGGAGCCAGACCCATTACAGCTGAGCGAATTTGACCCTCAACTTCATCTTAAGACAACCCATGCGGGCATTAACGATGTGGTTGCAAGTAACACTAGCGATAAGAGCAAGGCGCTACTGTCGCAATGGTGGCAAGTGTGGCAAGGCTTCGACACGGCTGGCATCAAAGAACTATACAGTGACGCTACCCAAATTAGCGTAAATAGCCAAGTGTTAAACAAAGAAGGTTCCCCTTCAGTCTCGTCTTGGCTGACTCAACTTGAGGGAAAATTACACCGCCGTTATTGCCAGCTTGAGCAAGTAATAGCTAGTGAAAGTAACGCGCTAGTTAAATGGAGAATAGATGCAGACCTGAAGACTGATAACGGTCTAACACGCGTGCGCCTGCCCATCGCAACCATGCTTACGTTTAAAGAGAATAAGATTACTACTGAGTACTGGGTAGTTGATTCTATCGCGTTTGAAAAACGCTTTGGTGCTCCCCTTCCATTCTAATCACCCTTTTTAAGCTAACGTATCAGCTTCCAGTCACTAAAATTTGATACGTTAGAATTTTGCGCCTCTCCGTGTGTAGAGGCGTTTTTTTTGGCTTTCTATTAGTGGTGATTAGAGGTTGAGGGGTTAGTTTTTTTGTGGATGCTTTAGTTTTAAGGGGCAGCTGTAGGCAAGGAGCGGATATTCGTCGTAACTCCTAAATGCATTGCCGAACGCATTATCATGCGGTTAATATTGGCTATCTAGTGATTAAGTGCTTCCAAGGCGTGCTTAGGATCAGCATCTAAGATCTTAAGCAAAGCACGAGCAGGACCTGTTGGATGGCGTCGGCCTTGTTCCCAATTCTCTAGTGTGCGTTTGCTCACCCCCAAAACGTCAGCAAAACGGGTTTGTGTTAACCCCGTTTTTGCGCGAATGGCTTTTACTTGAGGCTCAGCAAATTCAGTTGTACGGGAAGGCTTTGCCTTACCTTTGATGATATCGTCTGCCTGAGACACACTCTCTATCAATTGTTCAAACATGTCATCATTCATTCTGACCACCTCTCTACGATCTTCTTCAGCGTTTTAAGCTGCGTATCTGTCAAATTATCCTGCACATTTTTTGGGTATGCCAACAACATATAAAGTTGGTCGTTGTCGGTCATCCAATAATAGATAACTCTAGCTCCACCACTTTTACCCCTTCCTGCCAGCGCCCAGCGTACCTTTCTAAGGCCACCACTATTTTTAATTAATGAGCCTCTATCTGGCCTGCTAACAAGTGCTTCCTGCAAGTCTTTGTATTCATCATCATTCATCAGCTCTTTTATGAGCTTGGTGAATATAGGTGTTTCAATAATTACCATTCGTTAACTATAACACTAACACCAAAATACGCCAATGGCGTATGCGAATATTTAAAACTCAGCTGACCTTTCCCCCAAAAATAACAAATCGCATTTCGTAGAAGTATGGATAATATCCTTAACTTTCTAGGCATCATTGTAAGCATCTAATGTATCAATCAAAATTGGTGAAATCTCTTAGGCTCACAGCAGAACTTGAGTATCGTTCAGTTTCGTTTTTATTTCTTCCCGCCTAAGAGCATTCATATAGATTCTGAAATAGACAAGGAGCGGAAGTTTAAAATTTAGGCATTAAACTTCCTAGTTGCGCCATTAGCAGACATTTATTCAATACATTACAACAGATTAGATTGATGAGAAATGGTGGGTATAGGGGTCGTTCGCGATTAATTCCGGTCGAAGTTTAAAACTCTTTGACGCTATTTCAGCGCTTTGTATCCTATCTATACGAAAGATTCTAGGTGCATTTCTAAGGTGATCCCATGCAACAATGTACCAAACAGGCCAGGCAAGCATAAGATAGTGAGACTCAATTGTTCTGGAAGAGCATCTCTTGTTTTCCGAAGAATAATTAATATTCAAACAACGTTGCTCAAGAAAGGATTCACATATAGTCTGTGATATATCAATGTGAGTATCTGATGCTTGATATGGCGCTGTGCTCTTAACATTCGTGCTTACAAATATCCGTTTTCGAATTCTGCTTACTCTAAAACGCTGATTTTCAGGAAACGCTTGATATAACTTCTGCTTGATTACTTCCAAATTGTTTGTCATGAAGGGTAAATTTAGTGATTCAATTATTGAGAGTGCCAGTAATAGTTCTATCACCTCCTTATGGCTTAACATAAGCCGCTCAATACCCCACCGACCTACTAAACGAACACCTCCGCCCCGACCTCTATCTGACTCGATGGGGTATCCCTCTTCTTTTAAGCTTACCAATTCACGCATCAAGGTTCGTTGACTAACATCTAAGTGTTCTCGTAAATCTGACGTTGTCCAGTATTGTTCAGAACGAAGAAGCCCAAGCAGCCGACTTCGCCTTGCAACACGATCTTTAAAATTTGTCTTCGCCATAATTTAATGTGCCAGTGAGTGACATATTTACAAATATACTTCAGAACAGCGGCTAGAGTGTAACTTTCAGAAGCACTTACCCCATTACCCCGTATTTTGACAATTGAGCTTATCCACAAGGGAACATTACTAGATGAAGCACTATTACAATTCAATGAGTAGATCAGTTACAACTGATTGGATGTTAAAAGAGCTAGACGTACAACATGAACAAATAAACATTAATTTTTCTGAAGATTCACCTGAATTGCGCGAGCTGCAAACTATCAATCCGATGGGTAAATTGCCAACACTAGTAGATGGCAAAATAGTTGTTACAGAAACAGCTGCGATATGTGCGTATCTTTCTGACAAATATTTGGATAAAAAACTCGCCCCTGCTATCGAGTCTGATCAAAGAGCGAATTATTACCGATACCTACTCATCGCTGGAAATACCATTGAGCCGGCATTAACCTTGGCGGCTTCAAACATCGAGCACCCTAATTCAGCAACAGCTGGATGGGGTGATAAAACGCGAGTATTAGCGACTATCGAAGCGATGACTCCCGAAAGTCGTTGGGCTTTAGGAGATGAATTTACAACCGCAGACATCGTTTTCGGCGGATTGCTAGATTCTATGGTTACTTTTCGAATGCTTGCCCCATCACCTAAGGTAGCTGCATATATTTCTAGAATCCAACAAAGGCCTGCATATAGAGAAACTCATAAGTATTTTGATCAACCGATGCCATAGTAACGTCTTAGTATAGACAATTACCATGTTTCGATGGGAGAACCTCGCGCGCATTTGAGCTTGAAGTATGCGCGTGAAATTCTCGCTATAAACCAAAAATAGCCATCGTCATATCTAGAGCTAGCTATTCAAAGCGACTTAAGATTGAGATGGCTCGACTGACCATAATTTACTCAATCCTGCCGTTTGGAGTTGCATACTTAAACAGCAGCTTAACGTACACAACAGACCGCCAGATTTAATTTAGCTTTCACCGGAAGTGTGTAATACAAGGTGAAGACAGCATGTGCAAATAATCTGAGTTAAAGTGAATTAGTCTCGAATCAATCCGGCTGCTTGATTTTCTCTATCCGTTTTTCAAAACTTGGGTGTGAACTCAACCAACTGTGCTGGTCGTCTGTCTCAGCAGCTAACTTCTCAAAAATGCTAATCATTCCTGAACTATCACCATACACTTCATTCATTTTTTCGTTAGCATAAAAATCGGCTTCAAATTCGGCTTGCTGAGAGTAACCTTGATTTAGCCCAAGTATTGCTCCCTGCATTATTATGTCTGAAACCGCAGAGACATCGCCAAATACTATAGTCAAGCTAACGAAAACAATTGAAGAACCCACCAGAGACTCCATAACATGGTTATGTCTGACGTGACCAATTTCATGAAGCATGACTGCGCGCAGTTCTTGCGGATTTTCAGAAAGAGTCACCATACTGTCAGTAATAATAATTGTGCCGTTTGCCAACGCCATGGCATTTGCTTTTCCACCCCACTGTCTGAATTCAAGCTTGTAATCTCGATTGCCGTGCGTGTCTTCCTTGAGTAATGATTTGAAGAGAGCCCGTATTTCTTCTTGCTCTGATAGGCTTATTTGAGAAGCTTTGAACTCTGAGTTATCTAATTCTTGTAAGCTACTTTCGTCAATAACTTGGTAGATCTGATCGGGTAACGACTCGGATATTTTTTCCGAAAAATAGGGCACACCTTTGGTGTAAAACTGATATCCACTAAGCAACACAATGATTATTGTGGCCGAGAAAATTAAAAACCATTGTGCTCGTTTAGTCGTCTGAGATTGTTTGATTCTGCTTTGAATTGTTGAGCTCATCTAATATTTCTCGCATCACATCAATGTTGTATTGCCTAACTATCTTTTGGCTATTAAATAATTGAGGTAATTCAACAACGCATACGAAAATTATCAATACCCAACCATGATAGGGAATTAGTGCAAGACCAATTAGCATTAATACTAAATTCACGACACCGCGAGCAACTTTGCCCAGATAGAAATGATGCAAACCAGCTGCAAAAAAATAGTTAAGTACAGCGTAAGTGTCCGGATCTTTGACCAGTTGATCTTCAAGCTGATAATACTGCTTTCTTAATTCAGGACTAAGTTGTGCAGCCTTGCTTCTAAGTGTTTCTTCTTGCTCTCTGAATGCTAAATCGTCCATGACGTTACCTTAACGGATCTGGTTTTACCGTAATACAATCAGGATCATTACACCGTCGGATACGAGAACAACCGAGATAAATGCCTTTCATTACACCGTACTTTTCAATTGCTTGGTGCGTGTATTCGGAACACGTTGGAGTAAAGTTGCAGCTTATATTGAAATGAGCTTGGGAACCGCCATTCGCTTGGTATCGGCGAATGGCTGAAAGTGCGACGCGTTTAAACACGTTTACGGCCGAGAGTTAAAATAACAGCTTCTCGGCTCCAGAATAACAAAAATCGTTTATTTTCGATAACTTGGAAAACAAGCTGCCAGCCATCTTGCGCTTCCATATTAAGCGTTGCTTCAAGCTTTTTGAGAGGCAATCCGCTGGAACCAAGTAATAGTGTTCCACAACCGCCTTCTACCACGTGAGTTACTTTGTATTCATCATATTGAGTCATAACATCTTCCCTGAATTTTTATAATTAACAAAGAATTACCATATAACAATCGAAATAGAGCGGCAATAGTTAAATATCTTCCGAGCTAAATATTTGTGGATTGACTTATTTTGGTCTTCATAATGCGCTCTCGCTTGATAAAAAGGTATACGCTCGTATTTTTACGCCTTATCAAACGTCTCGCGCAGTGCTTTGGCGCCACTTAACATAAAACCGTGGTCAGAACCTAATAAGAATAGAGAAACACCTTTTTCTTTCCAGTAGGCCAGCTCTTCTAAATTACCCACGAACATACCCGTAGCCTTTCCTGCCCTGTGGCTTACTTCAACTAAGTGCTCAACCGCTTGTTTAACTTTTGGGGCGTCTGCACTGGTTTCGCCAAGTGCTACGGTTAAATCCATTCGACCTATAAACAAGCAATCGACACCGTCAACGTGTGCAATGGCTTCTATGTTGTCAATTGCGTCTAAATCTTCAAGCTGGGCAACAATACTAACGTTTTTGCCCGCCTCTAAATTTTCACTCAGTGGCTTTGTTGTGTAGCCTGCAAATCGGCTTGAACCTGCATAGCCTCTTCCGCCTGCACCGTAGTGGCAATGTCTGACGATAGCACTTAACTGTTCCGCCGTTTTCACATGTGGCACAACCACACCGTCTGCGCCCATATCCAGCACATTTAGCAGTGTTTCTGGGGCATCGTTTGGTGTTCTTACTAGAACAGGCATGTTCCCTGCCCTTGCCGCAAGAATGCAGGTGTCTAAATCCTGTCTTGAAAATGGTGCATGCTCAGCATCTAAACACAATACATCCATGCTAGCGTGCGCCAATACTTCAATTACATTGTAATGGGGCGTTTTTATGAACGTACCCAAAAGACTTTGCTTGTTTTTAAGCGCTTGTTTAAGCATGTGCTGCACCTCCGAAAAAGTTATACAAATGCAGGTTCACTTGTGCGCTTTGCTCAAGCATTGCGAAATGCCCCGCGTCTTCAACCAGCACCAATTCGCTATTTGCGGCCAGGTTATGCATTCTTTGCTGCTCTGATGGCGGGCAAAGCACATCGTTGCAACCGCCAATTATCAGCATTGGATGTGCGCAATTAGCTAACAGTTCGCTAGCGTCCGGGCGTGTTGCAAGAATTTCGAGCTGGGCTTTATAACGCTCAATTCCCGTATCCTGCGCCATCTGAGCAATTAGTTTCATTAATGCTTCATTGGGTTTATGTAGATATACATTGCTAAACTGATCGTGAATAAGCGTGTCTAAACCATGCGAAACGGCATAGTTTAGATGCTCGCTTCTGGCTAATCGCCCTTGAGGTTTGTCTGCATGTGCATTGCTGTCTAGCAATGCTATTTTTTCAATTCGCTCGGGAACGCGCGCTAAAAGTTCAAACGCCACCATACCGCCCATTGAAAAGGCGCAAATGCTGAATGGCTCGCCTTCATCAAAAAGGCGTAACGCGTGACTGGCAACATCGCTCAGGTTGTCATGCTGGTCATACTCTAAGGTAATGCACTGATGACCAGCATTGGTTAAGGTCGTTATTTGGCTGGTAAAAACGTTTCCGTTACAAAGGGTTCCGGGTATAAATAATAGTTTACTCATTATCTCTTGGCGCAGCGGCCACTGAGTTTCCTTCAATGAGCTTGCCCGGCCAGTAACGTGTCTCTGGCGGTATATCAGGGCTCTCAATTAAGTTAACCAGGGTTTCTACTGCTGCTTTTGTCATAAAATAGGTTGGCTGACTTACGGTCGTCAGCTGGTAGCTGTGCCATGAAGAAGCACTGATACCATCAAACCCAACAACTGAAATATCTTCAGGTACCCGTAAATTCAGGTTTTCCCGTATTTCGTCAATGGCACCAATTGCCATTGTGTCGTTGGCACAAATAATTGCAGTAGGAAGCGCATTTTTTTCGGCATAAGCACTTAAGCACTCTCTCGCCGAGTCATAGCTGTAGTCGCCATAAACCACGTTAGTGTCGGTAAATCCATGAGATAGTAAGGCATTCCTTGCACCACTTAACCTTGCGCGGGCCACATCAGAATCTTTTGGGCCAGCCATAATTAAGAAGTGCTGATGATGATGGCTAACTAGAATATCCACCAACATGCGAAGGCCTTGGTCATGGTTACAACATACCGAGCTTACACTGTGATCAGGAAGCTCACGGTTATACAACACCACTGGAATATTGTGTTTAGCAAACTGCGTGACACTGTCGGGTTCGAAGTGCGCTGTAAGCGCAACTACGCCGTCGACCTGGTACGCTAATATTTGCTCAATAACCGTTTCTAGCTGCTCTGCGTCATCAAGTGTGAATAACAGCACCCGCTTGTTTTTCTCAGCAATGTGTTTATTTAGCTGTGCCAACACTTCGGGGAAGTTCACATTAGCTCGCGATGAAATAATTACCGCAATCATGCCCGTGCTTTGGTTTATCAACATGCGTGCAATGGCGTTAGGTTTGTAACCTAACTCCTCTGCGGCTTTTAGCACTTTTTCACGGGTTTTCTTAGATACGCTAACGCCCGGGCGATATACCCGCGACACTGCCGACTGAGAGACTCCTGCTGCATGGGCAACGTCATATGACGTCACCCTATTTTTTTTATTCAATTATTTTTTTCCGTAACGACGTAATCGAATGTCAGCCTGTTCTTTGTGACCTGCAAAACCTTCAATCGCACATAAACGTGAACAATACTCGCCAACCATCACTGAGGCTTCTTCCGTAACGCGCTGGTATGTACAGGTTTTTAAGAATTTACCAACCCATAGACCCCCAGTATAACGACCTGCGCCCTTCGTGGGTAGAGTGTGGTTTGTACCAATACATTTGTCGCCGTAAGACACATTGGTTTCAGGGCCTAAAAACAGTGCACCGAAGTTACGCATGTTCTTTTGAAAGTACGGCACGTCTTTCGTCATAATTTGAACGTGCTCAAATGCTAGGTCGTTAGCGACCTCTAACATTTCATCATAGGTGTCGCATACAATGACTTCACCGTAATCTCGCCATGCGACAGAGGCCACATCTGCAGTAGGTAAAATAGTTAACTGGCGCTCTACTTCGGCCATGGTATCTTTACCCAGTTGCTCGCTGTTGGTAAGCAACACGGCCGGAGAATTAAGCCCATGCTCAGCCTGCCCTAGCAAATCCGCCGCACATAATTCGCCATCAACACTGTCGTCAGCAATGACTAACGTTTCTGTTGGACCCGCAAAAAGATCAATACCGATGCGCCCGAACAATTGGCGTTTTGCTTCGGCCACAAAGGCATTGCCCGGCCCAACAATCATACTTACCGGTTCAATAGTATCAGTGCCCACAGCCATAGCGGCAATCGCCTGTACACCACCAAAGGTATATATTTCATCAGCACCGGCTAAGTCCATGGCTACAATTACCGCTGGTGCGGGTTTACCCTGAAACGGAGGAGTAGCAGCAATAACCCGTTTCACACCAGCCACCTTTGCCGTAACAATGCTCATGTGTGCTGAAGCCACCAGCGGATACTTACCACCGGGTACATAACAACCCACACTATCTACAGGAATATTTTTGTGGCCAAGCACTACACCGGGCAGCGTTTCAACTTCAACGTCTTTCATTGACTCACGCTGAATGGTCGCAAAGTTTCGAACTTGTTCCTGCGCCCATTTGATATCGCTAATCTCTTGTTCGGTTAACTGCTCATAACATGCGTCAATTTCTTCACGACTCAACCTAAAAGACTCCGGAGTCCATTTATCAAACTGACCAGAATATTGCGAAACAGCTTCGTCTCCACGTCTTTCAATATCGCTAATTATATTTTCAACTATCTCTTTAACTTTCTGATTATCAACTGCTTTTTCTTCAGCCTGCTTGCCTTGCTTCAAGTACTTGATCACGGTCTATTCCTCTACAAAGGTGAATGAGATGTTACATTAATCGAACAAATATTTATCTTGATCTTCACCAAAAATTACATAAGAATGACTTCGAATGCAATTATTATTTTGAGGTGACATGTGGCTTTCTCTCATGACCTATTAAAAGACAAGGCAATTTTGGTTACAGGTGCGGGTAAAGGCATTGGTAAAGCGTGTGCTTTATTGGCTGACGCATGTGGTGCAAATGTTATTGCTGTGGCGCGTACCGAGAGTGACCTTGTGGCACTTAAGAATGAGAGTTCAGAAAGGCTTAGCTTTTGGGTGGGAGATGTTCAAGAAAAGGCGCTTTATGAAAAGATCCAAGCACTTCCCCTCCTCCATGGGTTAATCAATAACGCCGGAACGAACCGCGTTGCGCCGATGCAAGAGCAGAGCGATGAGAATATTGACGATATTTTGAGTTTGAATATTCGCTCTGCATACAAAGTTGCGCAGGCTGCCATTACGCCAATGCTTAAAAGTCAGGCTCCATCCATTGTTCACATGTCATCACAAATGGGCTTTGTGGGCTCTCCTGGCCGCACGCTTTATTGCTTAAGCAAGCACGCAATTGAAGGCTTAACGAAAGCCATGGCTGTGGAACTGGCGCCGAATAATATTCGCGTCAATAGCGTAGCGCCAACATTTATTAAAACACCAATGACTGAGCCGATGCTTCAAGAACCAGCGTTTGCTGAAATGGTGATGAACAACATTCCCTTACAACGCTTAGGCAGCGTCGAAGACGTTGCTAACGCGTGCATATTTCTACTTAGTGAATTGTCTATGACCACCACGGGTAGTTGTCTTAAAGTCGATGGCGGTTGGACCGCCCATTAAATACGAGGTATCACTGTGTCAGTATTATCCGAGCGTTTAGTCCGCTATGAAGAATTAATCCCATGCCGCAACGCGTTTATCGATACGCGCTCGCCAGGCAGTGATCAAAAAGAGAACTTCACCATAATTGGCCCAGGTGTCGCCGAAAACCCTGACCAGCATGTTCACATTGCTATTCCGCACGGCTTTAATATTGGCGGAGCTCGTCAACCTCCCGGCTGCCTTAACTCGCAGCATAGCCACCTAACCGAAGAGGTATTTGTTGTGTCTCAAGGTAGCTGGCACTTTACTACTGGCGTTGAAGGCAACGATGCCGTAGTGCGTATGGAAGAAGGCGACATTATTTCTATTCCTATGGATTTGTTTCGCGGTTTTGAAAATGTAGGCGACGGCACGGGATACCTTTACGCAGTATTGGGACAAGACGATCCAGGTCGTGTACTTTGGGCTCCTCAAGTTTTTGATATGGCCAGCGACTACGGGCTTGTCTTGCTCGAAAACGGTGGTTTAGTTGATACTACTCTGGGACAAAAAATTCCTGAAGGCGTTGCGCCTATGCCAAAAACATCGGCAGAACAAATAGCGCAACACCGCGTAATCGATGATGAAGCGTTAGAGCAGTGCGTGGTGCGTTTAGCTGATTTCCCGTTTAGCAACAACACGGCATTAACCCAAGGAACAGAAGTTTTGGAAGCACCGCTTATCGGCCCTGCAAGTGCCGATGAAAAGCTTGGTGAAACAAAGCTAAACTGGTCTCATGGATTCTGCGTTCGCGCCCTTAAATTCAAGCCGGGTGCTTTTATTACTGCGCACAAACGCTTCGAGGAAGAAGTAGTATATGTGCAAGACGGCTGCATTAAAATGCTTGTTGACGGCGAAGCGCTCATTCTTAATAAAGGCGATACATTTACCACACCTATTGGCGCAGCTCGCAGTTTTGCGCAGCAAGGTGATGAGGTAGCATTAATTTATGTGACCCGACGTGGTGACACAGCCAAAGCCCCAGAATTTATTGATTAGAGCCAAATGCGATGTCTACTTTTTCAAATATAGCACTGAAAAAAGCCTTTCTTCCTTTTCGAGAAGCACAGTACGACTTTGACCTCGAAAAACTAAAAACGCTGGGCGATACCCTTTTTTCACAGGATGCCGACATTAAGTTTTGTGTGCCTTTTGATGACATGACAGGCCACCGCGAAATGTTAGATAAGGTGTATGCGCCACTGCTGGAGTCTGTCCCCGATCTTGAGCGCCGCGATACCATAATTATGGTTGGCGAGGACGACAAACAATTGCGCTGGTTAGGTTGCTGTGGTTATTACACTGGGCGTCTTGAAAAGCCTTGGTTAGACATCCCTGCGACTGGCGATCAAATTCATATGCGCTTTCATGAATTTTATCGTTTTGAAGGCGACACCATAGTGGAAGTTCAAGCCATTTGGGACTTGCCTGAAGTCATGATGCAGGCAAAGTGCTGGCCGTTTAGTCCAAGCTTAGGTACCGAGTGGCATGTGCCGGGGCCAACAACCCAAGACGGAATACACTTGTTTGAAGAAGACAAGTCGCTTACCGCACAGAGCCATCAGCTTGTACTTGATATGCTAAATAGTTTAGGAAAATTCGCCGAAGGCGGTGTTGCTGCCATGAATCTAGACAAATACTGGCATCCTAAATCAAACTGGTATGGCCCATCTGGTATTGGTACCGGACGCGGTATCCAAGGCTTTCGCAATACCCATCAGGAAGCGTTTTTAAACGGGATGCCTAACCGCGTGGGGGACCCCGCAAACGGCCATTTGTTCTCCGAAAACAATTATGTGGGGTTCACTGGCTGGCCTGGCATGAGCATGACTATTTCAGGCGATGGCTGGCTTGGTATCGTGCCAAACGATAAGTCTATCACCATGCGCAGCTTAGATTTTTGGCGCAATGAGAACGGCATGATACGCGAGAACTGGGTGCTAATAGACTTACTTCACGTTTACCGTCAACTTGGTGTTGATGTATTCGCCCGAGTTAAACAGTTGACCCGTAACAAGTATCGATAACTCCCGTTAAAGATGCTTTTTGCCCCGTATTACTACTACGTAATACGGGGCTTTTTTATGGTTACCTCAATCCTATAAACTCTCTAAATCAAACGCGCCTTGCTTTGAGAGCTTTTCGTTCAATGGCTTCACTTCTTCACCAAACAAGGTTTCTAGCTGCACTTTATACTGCTGCCACTTTGACTCTAAGTCTTCCAACCGTTTTAGTGCACCAGCTTGTGCAGGCGCGCCCGTTCTGTCGAAGTTATCCATCAAGAAACGTACTTGTCTGTCGAGCATATTCGGCCAGTTAATGTCGTCCTCAAAAGTTTGATGTTTGGGCTGAATAACCAACGCTTCCCAGTCGTCGATTGCACTAACAATGCGCTCGATTGAAGCTGACACATCGCTTGCCAGCATTACGTTATCTTCAGACACACCGTTTAATTGCGCTCTAACATCACGGGCTTTTTGCAGGTGAGCAAACAAATCATTGAGTAAAGTTTCTGTAGCCTGAATGCTCTTTTCAACCACTTGAAGTTGCGCTTTATCTGCTTCTTCTCTTGGGTCTGGAAGTACTTTAAACGCGCGGGTTTGTGCCTGTTCACCCACTGTGATTTTCGCTTTGTAGTCTCCAGGCATAACTCGGGCGCCGTTCCAACCACCAAACAGTTTTACATTCTCGATGCAGTTCAACGGCTCACGTCGAAGATCCCATACAAATTCGTTGTAACCCGCTTTTGTTGCAGGGTGTTTGAATTTAACAGGGCTGCGAACGTCTTCGTTCCCCTTCGCGCACTTCTCAAATGCACTAGGTGCAGATGACAGTGTGCGAACAAGCTCGTTATCGGCATTAAATATATCAATGCGTAGCGTTTGCTCTTCTTCTAACGCGTCTTTCAGGTAATAACGGAAGGTAGCGCCACGTGGTGGGTTTTTCGCTTGAGGCTGGTCAGTCATGCCACCGCCAGATAGCAAGCGAATGCCATCTACGGGCTCAAACTGAAACAGCGCTTCGCCATCTAGCGACTTGTGCACTTCACGTAGCGGACTCATGTCATCTAATATCCAAAAGCCTCGCCCTTGGGTTGCAATGACCAGATCATCACCTTTAACCTGCATATCGGTAATCGCCACAGGCGGCAGGTTTAAGTCTAATTCTTGCCAGTGTTTACCGTCGTCGAAACTAATAAACATACCGCTTTCTGTACCCGCGAACAGCATACCTTCGCGCTCTGTATCTTCACGCACTACGCGAACAAAGGCGTCCTCTGGTAGGCCTTCGTCAATACGCTTCCAGCGCTTGCCGTAGTTGTCGGTTTTGTAAATGTAAGGCGTGTAATCATTTAATTTATAGCCTGCTACCGCAACGTAAGCTCTGCCTTGTGCGTGAGGGCTAAGTTCTATAGCATTGACCTGCGCTTCTTTTTATGAGGCGTAACATCTTTCCAGTTTTTGCCCTCATCACGGGTTATATGCAGCTTACCGTCATCGGCTCCAACCCAAAGCTCGCCTTTGTTAACTGCCGATTCGGCAATATAGAAAACCGTATTGTAGTATTCAGCACCAGCTTGCTCGTTCGTTATAGGACCGCCATTCAGCCCCTGCTTTTCTGGCTCGTTACGGGTTAAGTCTGGGCTTATTTCCTGCCAGTTCACACCGCGATCTGTGGTTTTTAAGATCATCTGCGTGCCATAGTACACGGTGTCAGGATCATGCTTTGACACTACCACAGGGGCATTCCAGTTGGTGCGGTACTTTTGATCACGTGCGTTTCTGCCAAACACATATTCAGGGTAAGGCATAATGGGCCGCGTTAGCCCAGTATCGCGGTTGTACTCTGTTAACGTTCCATTGATGGTAGTGGCGTAGATCAGGGTTGGATCGGCAGGGTTAAACGCAATATGCGCGCTTTCACCACCACCCACGGCAAACTGATCTTCTATTCCCATGCCGTCCCCCCAGGTTTGAGAAGGCGTTGCCATGGTTGAGTTATCTTGCTGCCCGCCATAAACATAGTAAGGGTTTAAATTGTCGGTAATAACGCGATAAAACTGCGCCGTTGGCTGGTTGTAAATGCTTGACCACGATTCACCGCCGTCAAAAGTAACGGTTGCGCCACCGTCATTAGCGTTGATCATGTTTAAGCTATTTTCAGGGTTTATCCACATATCGTGGGTATCGCCATGGGGTAACGAAACCGTCTCGAAGGTTTTGCCGCCATCAATAGATTTGTGCAGCTGCACATTCATTACATAAAGGGTGTTTTCGTCGTTTGGGTCAACTTTGATGTGGTTGTAGTACCACGCACGAGCTTTAAGAATATTGTCACCGTTCATTAGCGACCACGACTTACCCGCATCGTCACTGCGATATACGCCGCCTTCTTCAGCCTCGACAATGGCATACAGGCGCTTCGGGTTAGACGCGGCAATATCTACACCGACTTTACCGATAAGCTTAGGGAGCCCTTTTTCTAACTTGTCCCAGCTTTCACCACCGTCTGTTGACTTATAAAGGCCACCACCCTCACCGCCTGATTTAATAAACCAAGGCGTTCTGCCGTGATGCCACATACTGGCATACAGAATTCTGGGGTTAGATGGGTCGATTGCTAAGTCAGCGGCGCCGGTATCGGCGTTCACTTTTAACACATGCTGCCATGTTTCACCGCCGTCTATCGTTTTGAATATACCGCGCGCTTCATTAGGCCCCCAAATATTGCCCTGTACTGCAGCCCAAGCTATATCGGGATTGGTGGGGTGTATACGAATTTTGGGGATTTGACCGCGTTTATCTAAACCCACCAGCTTCCAGGTTTCACCGCCGTCTGTTGATTTATAAACACCTTTTCCGTGACTAGTGGTTACACCTCGAATAGGGCCTTCACCAGTACCTACGTAAATAACGTTAGGATCTGAAGGAGCAACCGCGATAGCGCCAATACTACCTACTTTAAATGTTTTGTCGGATATGGCTTTCCACGATAAACCCGCGTTTTCGGTTTTCCAAACACCGCCACCTGCGGTGCCCATAAAATAAAGGTTGGTATTACCTTCAACTCCAGTAACCGCTACCGAGCGCCCACCGCGATAAGGCCCAATAAAGCGATACTCCATTTTATCGAAAAGCTCAGGATTAACGGTATCTTCAAGCGCGAATGCAGAATGCGAGAAACTAGAAAGCGCGCTTACGCAAATAGCAAAAGCTGCCACCATTTTCCCAGAAACCAGTCTCTGTGAAACCATAGAAAGTGCCTTGTAGTGTTTTTATTTTTAATAAGAAGAATGTCTTATACTGCGTTGTTGAGGGCGTTATGGCAAAAGTTTTGTAAGGCGTATTCTTCAATCACTTAAAGCGCTGACGATATTGACGAAATATTCAATGTCATTTCCTTCATGAAGGCGCAGTTAGAAAATAACCACAGTTGATGGAATAAGGAAACGGGCTGTCTCAAAAGGAGAGCGCTGATTCCCCCTGAACATAACGATATCAACAACCTATGAAATTTAACACGACAGTATTTACGCATTTGCGATTAAATACCGCACAAGAAATTTCTACAATCACAACTTGAAGATAAATGACTGTCCTTCCTCTTTTATGACTAGAGTGTGTGACTCACAAAGATCCAAGTACCAACCGAAACAAGCACAATGCCACCAAATGTCTCTGCTCGCTTACCTATCAGTGTTCCCATAACACTGTCCAACATAATGCCAATAGTTACCATAGAAAAAGTGGCTATCCCAATTAACGTCGCAGCAATAGCAATGTTCACGTCAATTAGCGCGAGACTTGCACCCACTGCCATTGCGTCGATGCTCGTGCCTAACGCAGTAATACACAACAAAATAAAGGATTGTTTTTGAGACGTCGACTCTTCCTCTGCGGGTTTCAGGCTCTCGAGTACCATATGAATACCTAAACCAGAAAGAATGATTAGCGCAATCCAATGATCCCATGCTTCAACGTATGAAGACGCCGCGCGACCAATGAACCAGCCTATAAATGGGGTTGTTGCCTCTATGAGTCCGAACAAAAGGCCAATTTTGAGAGCAAAACTTAGACGAGGGCGATTGATTTTGACACCTTTGCCTATCGCTGCGGCAAACGCATCTGTTGACATAGCAAAGGCTAGCAAGATAAGAGCGAAGATACTCATAGTTTTAGAACTCCGGTCAGGCTAATTGAGTCCACGACAAATCCGCACGCCTGACCTTTAAGCGTGGACTTATCGATGGTCTCGCCAACCAAGAGGTGTTTGTACCATGGTAATGTGACCAATTATGTTGATACAAACTTTTCCATTTGAAACGGAAACAGGCTACTCCCCAACTGAGGGCCCTACAGTAATACAGCCGCTATAAACTAATCAAGTTGATTGCGACAAACTGCCCAACTTGAGATATAAATGACGGCATGTTCACGCTCTTTCGATTGCACATATTCCACCAGTAGTCATACTACTCAACTTTATTAAGTTGTCGGCAAGAAAGTATTTTTTCAGCGTTACGCTTCGCACCTCTCTCCTACTCATGGACTCCCTGAATAAGCCGTTGTCTTAGCGAGTCAACGATTTCATTGTTCATCCCTTCCCTCAGCCCGTACAATAGAGGCACTTCGTTGTTGCAGCGCCAGTATTTCTGGCTCGCACTGTGTAATTCGACAACTCATTGCTAAAAGAGACTTTTTTATGAGAATTCTACTTTCCATTGCCTTCGTTGCCATTCTTGCAGGCTGCGCTACTCTCTCTCAACTGGCGGTTTACACTGTATCTAATGCCGAGTTAGAACAAGTACTTGATAGCCAAGTGAGTAAGTTGCAAAAGCAAACGTCACTTGCTGGTATTCCTCTTTATTTAGACGTGGAAGATATGACAGCAACCATAGGCCCAGGTGGCAGAGACGTGGTTCAGCTAGGCGCTATTGCCACGGCGCGTATTAGTGCATTTGGGTTGAACTACCCTGCAAAAGTAAGTCTAGCTTTGGAAGGCACGCCTTATTACGACAGTGAAGAAAAAGCGATTTTTGTGCGCTCATTGTCTCTACTTGATAGCACAATTGATGCTGGCGGCTTTAAGGGTAATTTAGCCCCTGTAAGTGGCGAATTCATGCAGCTCATCAACGGCTATCTAGCCACTAACCCCGTTTATCGCTTAGACCCTGCGAACAAAGCAGTAAGCATGCTTTCAACGGTACCTTTACAGCTAACTGTAGAGCAAGGGCAGCTTGCACTTCGACCTAAACAATAATCATTGAAAAAACGTATGAAGTGTCGAGATTGTTAATGGTTAAAGGTGCAAAAGTAACCTGAGCCTCGATGCTCGCAAACAGATTTTCCCATTCAGTGAAATAGGCAGGCATAGTGACAGAACGTATCAAAACACTAGATGAATTCGCAAAGCACGTAGATTACTCTTTGCTGAATACCCTTACCCCAGACCCGCAGTCGACGTGCGATGGTGACGACCATGACCCGCGCCAAGTGTTCTCAGGTCACTATGTGCCAGTTACTCCGACCCCATTAACTGCACCGACGTACGTTGCTCATAGCGAAACGCTGTTTGCCGAATTAGGCTTAGACGATAGCTTGGCAACATCTAAAGATTTCACTCAGTTGTTCTCAGGGGACATGTCGGATGTACCTGCTCCAATGAAGCCCTTCGGCTGGGCAACCGGCTACGCACTTTCTATTTACGGTACGGAATACACACAGCAGTGCCCGTTTAGAACAGGTAACGGCTACGGTGATGGCCGCGCAATCTCTATTGTTGAAGCGGTATTAAACGGCAAGCGTTGGGAAATGCAGTTAAAAGGTGCTGGTCGCACGCCTTATTGTCGCGGCGCAGACGGGCGCGCCGTATTGCGCTCAAGCGTGCGCGAATTTTTAGTGCAAGAACACATGCATGCGCTTGGCATTCCGACCTCACGTTCGCTGAGCTTGTTTATGTCTGAATCAGACACGGTAGACAGGCCGTGGTATCGCGAAGGGTCTCATTCCTATGAACCTGAAGTGATGGTAGAAAATATAACGGCCATATCCACCCGCGTGGCGCCCTCCTTTTTGCGCGTAGGCCAAATAGAGCTTTTTGCTAGGCGAGCTCGCTGCAACGAACACAGCGAAGCGTTAAACGAACTAGAAGCCATTGTTAAGCACCTTATTGAGCGAGAGTACTCAAGTGATATTGACACAACCACGCCGTTTGAAGAGCAAGTGGTAAAGCTGGCTGTACTATTTCGAGAACGGCTAACGCGTCTTGTTTCTGGTTGGGTTCGCGTCGGTTATTGCCAGGGCAATTTTAATAGCGATAACTGCGCCGCAGGAGGTTTTACGCTGGATTATGGGCCATTCGGCTTTTGTGAGTTTTTTGAAGCAGACTACCAACCTTGGACAGGCGGCGGTCGTCACTTCTCGTTTTTAAACCAGCCCATTGCTGCGCAAAAGAACTTTGATATGTTCTGTCGCTCACTGATGCCGCTACTTGAAGGCAACAGTGAACAGCTCTCTAAGCTTAACGAGATCAACGACGGTTTTTCTGGCGTGATGGAACGCGCCATGGAGAGTATGTGGGCAACAAAGCTTGGCATTGCCAGCTACAACCACGACTTGCTGATTAAGCTGCTGCAATTAATGCTGCGCACAGGCGTGGACTACAATCTGTTTTTCCGAGAGCTATCGTCAATGCCTGAAGATATGGCGAGCTTGACGAAAAGCTTTTACTACCCGCCTAAAGCAGAGGTCATGACAGAATGGGAAACATGGCTACAAACGTGGCTTGAGCGCATTGAAAAGGACGCCGAAACACAAGGTGATGTTAAAAACGCTATTGCTGCTACCGCAGAGAATATGCGCAAAGCAAACCCTAAATTCACATGGCGCGAATGGCTTATTGTGCCTGCCTATAAAGCCGCAGAAAAAGGTGACTTTATGCCAATTCACGAACTTCAGAAGATACTTACTGCGCCTTATGATGAGCAATCAAAAGAGGTAGAGAATAAGCACTACCAGCTGCGCCCACTTGAATTTTTCAGTGCAGGCGGAGTCGCGCACTACAGCTGCTCTTCGTAAGAAAGAGCAGCTTAATTTTAGTTTACTTATAAAGAGTCAATCGATTCGCTAGGCTCAGTAAACCACACAGGGCCATCTTCGGTCATATAAAAGTGATCTTCTAAGCGAATACCGAACTCGTTTGGTACTACGATCATAGGTTCGTTACTAAAACACATACCAGATGCTAGCGGGTGAGGATTGTCTTTTACCAAATACGGCCATTCGTGAATATCCATGCCTATGCCGTGGCCGGTTCGATGGGGCAAACCTGGTAAGTTATAGTCTGGTCCTAAGCCATCTTTAGCTAAGCTGTCTCGCGCGGCTTTATCCACATCGCCACAGGGAACACCAACTTTTGCAGCGTTAAATGCGGCAAGCTGCGCGCGCTTTTCGCTTTCCCATAATGCTCGTTGCTTATCGGTTGGCTCACCAAAACAATAGGTTCTCGTGATATCAGAGAGGTAGCCATGCACCTTACAGCCAGTATCAATCAATACTAAGTCGTTCTTCTTTAGTACTTGAGGGTCTTTAACGCCGTGGGGAAACGAGGTGGCTTTTCCAAAAAGTACAATGCAAAAATAGTTACCAGCGGCCCCCACTTTCTTATGTGCATCGTTAATAAATGCTTCAACTTCTGTCGTGGTAATACCTTCATAAAGCATACTGGCAGTCGCTTTGTGCACAGCTAGGGTCATGTCCATAGCGCGTTGAATAAGCGCGAGTTCACTTTCAGATTTGTGCATGCGACAGTGTGCTGTTACCTCTGCACCATTGATAATTTGCCAAGATTGGCCAAGCATCTTGTTCAAACCATCTACGATAAAAAACTGGGTCGACTCATCCACACCCAGCTTATCGCCACCAGCGGTGTTTAGTTTATCTAGCATAGCTATGACAAGCGCATATGGGCTCTCGTGCTCTTGCCAGCCAATTATGTCGCCTTCCACTAATTTACGTTCGTTTAAAGAGTCGATTTCAAAGGTAGGAGCTAGATATACAAGGTCACCTTTTGCAGGCAAGAGCGCACCGACTAAACGCTCACTGGCGTACCACTGCATACCTGTAAAATACGCTAAGTTAGTACCAGCGTTTAAGTAGAGCGCACCAATGCCATTTTCCTGCATATAATGCTGCGCCTTGGCAATACGGGCGTTGTATTCAGAGAGTTCTATGGGGCGAAGGTCGCCTGTCATGTTGACGAGGCTATCTAAAGCCTGTTGTGGTGTTTTTGTGCCTATTATTTTGCCCATTTTTTTCCCTACACTGGCGCAAGGCTGATTGTCTATTGAAGTGCTTATCAGCCCGCCTTAACTATGAATTTATTAAAACGGGCTCACTGTACAACATTCAATAGGAATGTCGAGATAAGCAGAGCTGGCTGGACCTTTTGTACTGCGTACTTAAAGATAAACACTCTCTTATGATTCGCAGCGCTTTAAAGCGCACTTTTCCACGCAGCCTCTGGTAACAAGTACAAGCCTTTTTCGCTTTTTGCACCTTCATTCACGATAAAGCCGATGCCCGCAGCCATGACAGCCAAAGTTACGTCAAAGGCATTAATGCTGTCACCATAGCCCGCAGTTAAGTTAAACATAGAGCCATCGGCTAGAAGATACAGTGTTTTATCGCCCAGTTTATAGGCATTTACATAAGGCATTGGCTCACTGTGAGTAGCATTGTTTTTAAGGTAAGGCACATCAATTTCTTGGGCTACATGGCCTACGTTTAAAATAAACGTTCCGTCTTTCATGTTGTCTAGATGACTCGAATTCACCACGCCATACGCGCCAGTTGCAGTGGCAATAACATCAGCCTGGCTAGCGGCCTCATTTAAATCAACCACTGGCCAGCCGTCGTATTTCGCCTGAAGCGCTCTTGCTGGATCAAGTTCTGCTACTTGAACCTGTGCCCCGAACGCCTTTGCTGAGGCAGCAACGCCCTGCCCTACCAAACCATAACCAATAACAACCACTACTTTTTCGTGCAGAGTTAGATGAGTGGTTTGGAAGAAGGTTTGCCATGCGCTTAAACCCACCATGTGCCTGTTGTGAAGCCCTTCTTTTACTGGTAAATCATCCCAGTTAAATATTGGATAGTTTGGCGCCATACCATTTAAACGGTTAATGCCAGAGCCCGTTGCTTCTAACCCCGATACAATGCTCGGTACTGGTTTATTTGCTTTTATATTTTCGTGAAGTCGAGTTGTCAGATCAGCGCCCATTTCACACAAATGGGTAGGCTGCCACGCCAGCGCTTTATCGAATGACTCAGACCAGTCAGCCTCGCTCATATCACGCCATGCATGGGCCGTTGCGCCTTTATCAACAAGATAAGACACCACGTCATCTTGCACTGTAGTGGGGTTACACGTGGTAAGAAAAATGTCGCATCCTCGTGAAAGTAGCCCTTCAACCAAAGGCGCCATTTTCAAATCTAAATGCATGTTGCAAGCAAGTTTAACGTTCGACAGATCGGGAAGTGATGCAATGGCATTACGAGTGCGCGGCATATGAAGGCTAGCCCACGCCAACTCTGCTTGAAAATCTTGGTACATGAAAAGGATACTCTGAGAAAATGAAAAGCAGAATCATACGTGAGAATGCTGTATTTATAAATCAGCTAGATACTTCCCTTTATTTCTCCTATTGGTTATTTTCTCTTATTCTGAATCTTCCTCCCAAACCACCACTTTGTTTCGACCTTTTGCTTTCGCTAGGTACAAGGCTTGGTCTGACTGTTTAATGAGAACATTGACATCCTCTTCGCCTGGCGAGGTTCCTGCCACACCTATACTTACTGTCACTCGTATGAATTTGTTGATGTCGTGGGTGAAAAGGTGTACGCGGAGATTCTCGGCAATTTGCTTGGCGTAAGGCACCCGAGTATTGGGCAAAAATACCAAAAACTCTTCGCCGCCCCAGCGAAAGGTAATGTCAGAGCCCCTAACTTGCCCTTTAATTTCTTCAGCGACTTTTTTCAGCACCTTGTCACCCATGTCGTGACCATATTTATCGTTGATACCTTTAAACCAATCAATATCAATGAGCATAACCGACATGAACTTATTACTGCGCTTTCCCATCTCCCAAATAGGATAAACCAAGTCTTCAAAAGCTCGCCGATTATAAAGCGACGTAAGTGGATCGAGCCTTGCATCACGCTCGGCGTTTCTGCGCGCTTGCTGTACTTGTTTGTAGTTAAATGCCAGTGAGATAGATAGCAAAGACATTTCCAACACCATACCGATTTCAATGCCTCTAAATGCCCATTTCGAGTATGGAATAAGCCCCCATGTGGCTAGACTCGACACCATCGCACCGCCGGTTCCGCATAAAATGGCTGGAAGGAAAAATTTAGCTAATGTGTCGCCATTACGGTAGGCAAAAATTCCTATCAACAACATCCAAATCGCGATTGTTGTTAAAACGGCAAGCTGCGACATCACCGCGAAAGAGCGACTTCCAATCAACACAATGATGACAGCGAGTGCGCCCAATGCGCCATAGATATACTTCCTACACCGATAGAGCTTTGGTAGATAGAGTTGGGTATTAAGAAACTCGATGGTGAATCTTACCGCACTGAACAAATACAAAAACATTAGTGCGGGCAAAAGCCACTGTTGAAGGAATATCGATTCTGACCAAAGCCACCAGAAACCATGACCGGTATATGTGAAGTTAAATAGTAAAAACGAGAGAAGGTATAAGGAATAAAGCAGGTAGCGCCGTTCTTTAAGATAGGAGTATAGAACCAAGTTGTAGACCAATAAAATAACGAGTGCGCCGTACAACGCGCCATAAAAATACGCATTTTCCGTTGTCTTGTTTTTGGCAACTACTGGGGGTCCTACATATATGGGGATCGTCATAGGATCTTCAGAGGAAAATCTAAAAACCACCAGCGTTTCAGGTTGGGTAAATCGATAGAATACGGAAGGCATTCTTGCGTCGTCAAAGCGAGCACTATGCACCTGATTATCACCAAGTTTTACATGACGCTTTCTTTGACCGTTTTCGAAAAAATAGAGGTCGATATCGTCTAGCCACGCATTATCTATTTCTATTTTCAGAAGAAGAAAAGGTACGTTTATTGGGCTATTTTTAGCAATACGAGTAACAAGAACACCATATGTATCTAATTCAACAGCCAACACACCCCAAACCGTGTTACCAGTGAACCCATAACTAACGCGCCCTTTAGTATTTTTTATAAGTGTATTCTGCTGATATTTAGTCAGGATGTCTTCAGCAATAAGCTGACTACCTTCCTCGTAATACATCCACAGCTTGTCGTTAACTAACTGCATTTTATCTAAAGACGCAGTACTTTTAGCGTAAGCGTGAGAGAGCCCGCCCCACAAGCAATTAACTATTACAAAACCAATAAATAAAAGAAGTGCTTTCATACATCAATTCTTTTGAATAGGGGCTTTTGAACACAGGGCTAGCTTTTGTATCGGCAACCCTTTCTTATATAAATATTAAGTTACGCTTATCAAAACCGTTTGTGAATAGGTTAAATTCATCAATATTCTACAAATGCGTTTTTATGTTGTTTCGTTTCCACATGTAAAGGCTTACGTATCTTTTATGCTTAGTTTTATTACCAGCACGCTGATTCCTGTTTTGATCCTTCTGTTAATGGGATGGCTATTTTTTCGCATTAAATGGCTCAATGAAGGGTTTATAGAAGCTGGATCTAAACTGGTATTTAACGTTGCGCTCCCTGCGCTGTTATTTTTATCGATAGCGCGAGCAGACTTTTCTAAAGCCGCCAACCTATCACTGATAGGCGTTGGGGTTATGGGCACGCTCATTGTTTTTGCCGCTCTGATGATTACCTCTCATCTGACCGTACATCCGTACAAAGCCAGAGGTGTGGTTGTACAAGGCGGTTTCAGAGCCAATATGGGCATTATTGGCCTTGCTTATTGTGCCAATACCTATGGGCAAGAAGGGCTTGCTGTAGCCTCGGTCTATATGGGGTGTATTACTATATTATTTAACGTATTGTCTGTCTTTGTTCTTAATTTTTATCAAGGCACGTCGCGTTCTTTGTTGGGTCAAGTTACTGGCATGGCGAAAAACCCGCTAATTCTTTCTATCGCGGCAGCGCTCCCCTTCTCTTACTTCGAATTGCAATTGCCCACCACCTTGATAAAAACCGGTGAATACTTTGCGCAGCTAACACTGCCACTTGCACTTATTTGTACCGGTGCTTCCCTACAGTTCCGCTCATTCTCCAGTGACTGGTTTAACATTGTGCTTAGCACAACCAGTAAATGCGTGGTTTATCCCACCATATTAGTCGCGTTTGCCTATGCTTTTGGATTTAGAGGTATGGAACTGGGCATTGTTCTTCTTCTCGCCATTTCACCTACTGCTGCAGCAAGCTATGTCATGGTTAGAAACTTAGGCGGTGATTATCGTTTGGCGGCAAGTATCATCGCAGTGAGCACATTGGCATCTCTGCCTATTACCGCCCTCGCCTTTGGAATATTAAGTAAGTTGAAGCTTTTATAATGGCTATATAGTCGCAGAAATATTATACCAGTCCGCATAGATAATTACCCACTCAGCGAGAGTTAAAATGTTCGTAATCGCGGCGTGATACCGCAGGTATAGTGACTAGCTTCCCAGTCGACTGCTGAATTGGCCTACTGCATCAACGACTTCTTTTGCACCGTCTTGAATTTGTTCGATAACTTCACCCGCCTCTCTGGCATAGTTGAGCCCTGATTGCGCCTTTTCATCACCTTCATTAACCAAATTTACTGCGTCGGTGGCCAATGTCTGGTTGTGTTTAACCACATTGATGATTTCTTCTGTGGCTTCGGTTGTACGCGATGCTAACTGACGCACCTCGTCAGCAACTACAGCGAAACCTCGTCCCTGATCGCCAGCACGTGCCGCCTCAATCGCAGCATTTAGAGCAAGCAAGTTGGTTTGTTCCGCAATAGCACTGATACTTCCGATAATAGTGGCAATTTGTTGAGACTGAGCATCCAACGCATTAATCCCCTCTTTTGCCCTATCCATTTGCTGCGACAGCGAAGACATTTCAGAAAGCAGTTCGCTAATGACTTCCTTTCCTCGCGTGGCGATTTGATCCGTTGTGTTTGAAGAACGGTAGGCGATATCAGCAGCACTGGACACGGCATTTTCTCGTGCCACTTGCTCAGTAATATCAGTAGCCAGCTTAACCACTTTATACATACGACCGTGAGAATCACAAATCGGGTTATAGGTGGCTTCCAGCCAAATAGTGTTGCCGTGAGCGTCGAAGCGTTCAAATCTTCCTGCGACGAATTCACCCTGAGCAAGTCGTTCCCAAAACGTTTTATATTCGCGGGAATTCGCATACTCGGTATCACAGAAGATTCTATGATGCTGACCTTTAATGTCATTAAGGCTGTACTTAACGGTTTTTAGGAAAGCTTCGTTTGCGTCTTGAATATTGCCGTTTAAATCGAATTCAATCGCTGCATTTGACTTATGTAATGCGGCCACCAAATCTTCGTGTTCTTTCGAGTTGGCTATAGTGCGCGTGAGGTCGTTGAGGTTGACTGAGAATTTGTGAATATTCCCTTTTCCATCAAAAATAGGTTCAACTACGCCCCTTAACCACGCTTCTTCACCATTTTCACGAAGAAACTCAATCGCCCCCCAGTAATGAACACGCTGCTCGATAGAATCTTTCAGCTTTTTAAAGTGAGGCGTGTTTCTGGCAATCTCGGGAACAAATTCAAAGAAGCGATGCCCTTTCACTTGAGAGAGTGAGTAACCTAGCTCTTTCTCGAACATCTCGTTGACGGCTTCAATTTCACCACGCTCATTAAGATTCAGAAAGATCATTTCTTCGCGCAAGCCATCTCGCACTTGCTTGAGTATATGTAGCTCCTCGCGAAGCGCTTCGTTTTCTTTCACTAAGTGTTTATTGAACATAGGGCCTTCCCTGACAGAGAATTACAGTAATATGCCGTTTATCGGCAGTAACTAACCTTGCCTTAACGATAATTTGATTAATCTACACAAGGTTTAGCAAACGGTTCGCTAGACAATGTCTTTTTAACTAGGACGTGTCGGCCTAATTTATTAAAGCCTAGACTACATTCAGCCACTTGTATTAATGCGTGGCGAGTTTTTCGACGCTGCTACGCTATTTTTTACATATTTACCCTGCAAAAGACAGTAGATAAACGTCTAATTTTTTAGTCGAGAAATTTTGAATGGTATTGTGTAACTTTATCTGTAAGCCATTTTGTAAATACCTGAAAGCGTGCTTGAGAATGAGTTTCTTTGTGTGTGGCCAGCCAGAATGTACGCTTAATGTGAATCTCGTTTTCAATGAGTCGAACTAAGCCTGGCTGAGTTTCAGCCATAAATTTAGGCAAAATGCCCACCCCTGCACCATTTACAAGCATTTGATACTGCGCATTAATACTGGTGCTGCGAAGGGCACTCAATTGTGACAAAGCAGTCTCTTCAATGAACTTTAATTGAGGCGCATACACCAAATCGGGCACGTAACTCACTAAATTGAAGGCGGTGAGCTCTTGTAATGTTCGTGGTTCGTTGTCGCTGATAAGGGACTGGTGGGTATAAAGATAAAGGTTATAGTCAGTTAATTTTTGTGTAACCAGCAAGCCTTTACTGGGCTTTTCTAACAAGATAGCCATATCGGCTTCTCGTTTGTTCAGGTTTAAAAAGCCGCTGGTTGCCACAAGCTCAATACTGATCCCCGGATACTGCTTTTTAAAATCGGGTAGTAAAGGCGCCAAAAACCAGCTACCGAAACCTTCAGAAACACTCACTCTGATCGTACCTGCCAAATGCGAGCGTTCATCACCTAATTCATTTTGTGCCTCTAGAAAGTAATGCTCTGCTTTTTCAATATACGTAACTAGCTCACTGCCATGGGTGGTAAGCACATACCCCTTTTTAGTTAGCTCGAACAACTTGCAATTTAATGAGTCCTCCAGTTTTTTTACACGACGAATTAATGTCGTAGGGTCTACCTTCAAGCCTTTAGCTGCAATAGCTACACGACCATTTCTTGCCAAACCAAGAAATAAACGCATGTCGTCCCAATTCACTTAAAAACCTGCATTTTTACAGCACCATACTGCAAGTATATGTATTGTCTTTGCAAACACAAGGTTTCAATATTGTTAAAAATTACAGGAGCTACGTCATGAGAAAGATTGTTCACTTTATTGCAGGTAAAGATTTTGAGGATAGCAGCGAAAATACCGCGTCGGTATTTGCGCCCAACACAGGTGAAGTTCAGGCTGAAGTAAGTTTGGCTAACACTTCAACTTTGGCCTATGCAATTGAAACAGCCCAAGCTGCACAGGTTGAGTGGGCAGCAACAAATCCTCAACGACGCGCTCGTGTTATGTTCAAGTTTAAAGAGTTAGTTGAAGCAAACCGCGATCGCTTAGCGGCACTATTATCAAGCGAGCACGGTAAAGTGTTGGTTGATGCGCAAGGTGATATTCAGCGTGGCCTTGAAGTTATCGAGTTTGCCTGTGGTATCCCTCATGCGCAAAAAGGTGAGTATACCGAAGGAGCTGGCCCAGGAATCGATGTGTACTCCATGCGCCAAGCACTTGGTGTAGTGGCAGGTATTACGCCATTTAACTTCCCGGCCATGATCCCAATGTGGATGTTCGGTGTGGCAATTGCCTGCGGTAACGCGTTCATTTTAAAGCCATCAGAGCGCGATCCGTCAGTACCTGTTGAACTGGCAAAGCTTATGATTGAAGCAGGCCTTCCTGCAGGTGTACTTAACGTTGTACACGGTAACAAAGAAGTGGTTGATGGTATTTTAGATCATCAAACTATTAAGGCGGTGAGCTTTGTAGGCTCTTCTGATATCGCTAATTACGTGTACGAGCGTGGCGCTCGTGCTGGTAAGCGCGTTCAAGCCATGGGCGGCGCGAAAAACCATGGCATTGTAATGCCTGATGCAGATCTAGATCAGGTGGTAACCGACTTAGTTGGTGCTGCATACGGCAGTGCCGGTGAACGCTGTATGGCGCTACCGGTTGTCGTTCCGGTGGGCGATGAAACCGCTGAGAAACTGAAAGCCAAGCTTATTCCGGCTATTAAAGACATTTTGGTAAGTCATAGTGAAGATCCTAACGCTCATTATGGCCCTGTGGTTACTGCTGCTCACAAAGAGCGCGTTGAAGGCTATATCGACCTTTGCATAGAAGAAGGTGCTGAGCTTGTTTACGACGGCAGAACCAGTCAAATCCCAGACGACAGTCAAGGCTACTTCATCGGCCCAACGTTCTTTGACCACGTGACCAAAGACATGCGTTCATACCAAGAAGAGATTTTTGGTCCAGTACTGCAAATGGTACGCGCGAAAGATTTCAACGAAGCAGTTAACTTAGCAAGCGACCACCAATACGGTAATGGCGTTGCTATGTACACCCGTAATGGCCATGCAGCGCGCGAATTTGCGCAACGTGTAAACGTGGGCATGGTTGGGATTAACGTGCCTATTCCTGTGCCAGTTGCTTACCACACCTTTGGGGGCTGGAAGCGCTCTGCATTTGGTGATACCAACCAGCACGGTATGGAAGGGGTGAAATTCTGGACCAAGGTTAAGACCATTACGCAGCGCTGGCCTGATGGCTCAGATACGAACGACAACGCCTTTGTTATTCCAACCATGGGCTAAGTGAGGAGACTATTATGACCACAGTTGCATTTATTGGCCTAGGTAATATGGGCTCAGGGATGGCAGATAACCTAGTTAAGAACGATTACGACGTATTGGCTTTTGACTTAAGCGAAGCGGCACTGGCCAAAGCCAAAGAAGCAGGCTGCACTATTGCGCAAAGTACCGAGCAAGCTGCTGCTGAGGCCGACATCGTTATCACTATGTTACCAGCAGGCAAGCACGTAAAAGATATCTATTCAAATCAGATCTTGGCTTCTGTCCGCGAAGGCACCTTGCTTATTGATTGCTCCACCATCGACGTAGAAACGGCGAAGAGTGTGTCAGAATTGGCAGAGAAAAAAGGCCTTAAAATGCTGGATGCGCCGGTTTCTGGTGGTGTTGCAGCGGCTGCGGGCGGCACACTCACGTTTATGGTGGGTGGCGACGCTGATGCCTTTGACAAAGCCCATGGTGTGCTTAGCGCAATGGGCAAAAAAATCGTCCATGCGGGCGGCCATGGCGCGGGACAAGCAGCAAAGATTTGTAACAACATGTTACTTGGCGCGACCATGATTGCGACGTGTGAAAGCTTCCAGCTGGCAAAAAAACTTGGCTTAGATGCGCAAGTGTTCTTTGATATCGCGTCAAATGCCTCGGGACAGACATGGTCAATGACCACCTACTGCCCTGTAAAAGGTGTAGGGCCACAAAGCCCTGCTGATAACGATTTTGCCGGCGGTTTCGCTTCGGCGCTTATGCTCAAAGACTTGGGGCTGGCCATGCAGGGCGCGAAGGGTGTAAATGCGCAGGTACCTATGGGTGAGCTTGCTGCAAAGTGGTTTGAAATGCATTGCGAAGAAGGCAATGCAGGCATGGATTTCTCTTCAATAATCAACCGATTAGCGTAAGAGAAAACCAACAGTTCTCCGACGGCTACTTTCCCTCAGAAGAGGTGGCCTTCTTACTGAGCGAGTAAAGGATTTTACTCGCTCTTTTTTTATCTTTTCCCTACTTATCCCGCTTGTTTTTGCGCTGTTGCTACCTCGCTAGCTCCTTTACCAAGCGGAATTGTTCCTTTGTTATTTGGTGTTCCCTTTTCATCATCCAGAAGCCATTTTTAGGTGGCTATTCGTTCTCACTCACATGGTCAAAACGAGCCAATTCGGCGTTCGGTCTACATCTTGCAGTCCCGTATTTAGCCTAAGAAATTTACACTGCATTAAAGGGCTAAATTTTATACACCCTTATGCAAAGCGATACTTTTATAACCGTGAAAATGTTATACGTTTTAATGACTTACTTAATTCACTAAGCAATTTCACTAAACACATTGGTTCTCTATATCGCTCACTTAGAGCGCGCTTTGAGAAGCAGAGTGTCGCTAATTTCTAACGTTCAATTTCCTAAATTCAGTAAGTAAAAATAAAAGGAACACACTATGAAAAAGCGTATTGTTGCCGCTTCGACGGCAATTGTAGCTATTGGTTGTATTTTCGCCTTTGTCGATAATTCTCCCTCGGACAAAAAAGAGGTAACAGCAGCCCAAAATGAAACAAAATCTGTTGGTAATGAAAGCACTGTTACTAAGCAACGAAACGGCAAAGTGTTATCGACCGGTGTCGATAACTTCAAACCCAAAAATGAAGCCGAGCTAAAAGCTCAGGCTACAACTACTACTAACGGTAAATCAGAGAAAGACACCATCGTCTGGACAACATCAGAAGATGGCAAAAAGGTACTTGAAGCAGAAGGCTATATTCCCGCTGACGTAACCGATGAAGCTTACATTGAGCTTGATCGTGAAGAATTAATGACGGTAGAAGTTGGCGAGTATCTCGATTTATACATCCCACAGTTCGGTGGCAGTTACACCGGTGAAGTTGACCACGTTGTCACTCATCCAAACGGCGATCGTACCGTAGAGGCCCACATCCCAGGTGCGGGCTCTCTCTACGCCGCCGTTATAACGCTTGGCGAAAACGCCACCTACGGAAACTTAGCCACGCCTCGCGACGTGTTCGTGCTTGAAGGCAATGATAAATACGCGTGGATCGCACCAAAGTCTTCAATGATGCAAAACCACATCGAACGTGAACCCGACAGCAAACGCCCGCTTAGCGACGACAACGCTGAAGAAGTCTTCGATCTCGGTCAAAACTAATCCCCTAGTGCCTGTTGAGCTTCACAGGAAATTCAACAAGCTCAAATAAAACAACAAGAAGGAAATAAAAATGAAACACACATTTAAGTGTTTAACGGCAATGGCAGTTTCACTGCTTTGTGCAACATCAGTAACAGCAGCCACCATCGATGTAATGGTGCTTTACACCCAACCTGCTGCAAATAATGTGTCTAATATCGACACTAAAATTAACCAATACATCTCACACGCCAACCGTGTTTATCAAAATAATGCGGTAGATTTACAGTTGCGTTTAGTGGGCGCTCAGTCTTCTGCTGCTACATCTAGCGACCTTCAACCTACCGAAAGTGCGCTAGACTTGTTAACTGATAGCAGTGGTGTGCAAAACGCACGATCTTCAAACGGCGCAGACATGGTTGTGCTTTTAGGTAATCGTGAAAACATTTATGAAGGCGGTCAGCTAGTGGGTTACGTGTGCGGCATTGGCTGGGTAGGTCAAGGCAACAACGGTACACTGTACTCTAGCTCGCAAAGCCGCATGTACAGCATCAGCGCCGTTGATTGCGGTCTGTCCACATTTGTTCATGAACTCGGTCACAACATGGGCTTAGGCCACTCTGTTCGCCAAGGTTCAGTAGGCGGTGTATATAATGATGGTATCGGTCACGGCGTTGATAATAACTTCTCAACTATCATGGCCTATCCTCAGGCGTTCGGTAGTGCCACCCAGCTAGACTATTTCTCTGACCCTTACTGGTCAGGCTGTAATGGCCAAGCCTGTGGCGTTGAAAACGAATCTAATGCTTACCGCGCAGTAAATGCGGTTATTAACCAAATTGCTAACTACTTCTAAGTAAGTAATTAATTAGGGGATAAATAAGGGAAAGCAGCCTTGCTTTCCCTTCAACCTAAGCCCCTGCAGATTGTTTACTCTTTAGGCTGCGTCAACATGTCATCATACGCATCCATTTCCCATGGCAGTTCGCCTGGGCTGGTATCGAGGAAGTGAAGATAACGTTCGAACTGATCTAAGATGTCCTTAGTAATACTCTCTTTGTCATATCCGTAAATATCGTAAGCTTGCCCTCCGCGGCGAAGGAATACTTCAGCGCGAAAATATTTTTCCGACTCATCTTCTTCTGAACGCAGCTCTGCGTAGCTAAACCCTGGCACTAAATATTCAGTCATACGAATATCGTAGATAAAATCCATGTGATCGTGACGCTCAACAGTGAAGGTGGCCCTTCCCGTTTCCTCATCAAGCTTAACGAACGCCTCCCACGCTCTCGCTTTCAAAGCAGCTTGTACGTCTTTCATCGCTGCAATCACAGTTTTATCAATAAACTCATGCACCTCATTTCGGCTGGGGTAATCGACCATTGCTGCGAGTCGGCCTTTTAGGCTAGTCGAGCGACCGTGGTTTCTATTAAGCGTATTCGCCTTCAAACTGTTGTTTCGGTAGCCTTCAATGACAAGCGCACGCCATAGGCCTGCTGCAGACGCTAGCATAATGAAGGCGAATGGTAATGCGCTCGCAATGGTCATCGTTTGCAGGGCATTCAGTCCACCAGCCAAAAGCAACACTGCTGCAACGGTTCCTTCCAAACACGCCCAGAAGATACGCTGCCAAACCGGGCTTTCTTCTTTACCACCAGAAGCAAGAGAATCGATAACCAGCGACCCAGAATCTGATGACGTCACGAAGAACGTAATAATCAATAACACGGTCAAGCCTGACATGATTGACGCGCCAGGTAGCAAGTCATAGAGCTTAAATAAGGCAACAGCTTCGTTTTCCTGCACATCGCTAATGAGTGTAGTAACACCTTGGTTCATAATGGCATTTAGCGCGGTGTCGCCAAACACGGAAAACCAAAGGAAGGTGAACATGGTAGGCACAAGCATTACACCAAAAACAAACTGCCTAATGGTTCTGCCTCGACTTATTTTGGCGATAAACATGCCTACAAACGGCGCCCAAGCGATGGTCCAGCCAAAAATAAACAGCGTCCAGTTCCCAATCCAATCACTGCGACTGTAGGCCTGAAGATTAAAGGTACGTTCAATGATGCCGTTGATATAACTTCCTGTGTTCTGTAAAAAGGTTTCTAAAATATGAACCGTTTCTCCGAAGATAAAAACGGTACTCATAAGCGATACAGCCAGAACCATATTAAGAATTGATAACCTTTTAATGCCTTTATCCATTCCCGCGATAACCGATATTGTTGCGGCAATGGTTACGATAGCAATGGTGCCTACCTGCACCATGATATCAATGGGGATATCGCCGGAAAGATAATTTAACCCCGCATTGATCTGTGTAACGGATAGCCCGAGCGTAGTGGCAATACCAAATAATGTACCGAGAATGGCGAATACATCTACCGCGTGACCTATAGGGCCATAAATTTTATCCCCTATCAGCGGATACAAAGCTGAACGTATAGATAACGGCAAGCCATGTCGAAAAGCAAAATAGGCAAGAACTAAACCGACTAGCCCGTAGATCGCCCAGATGTGAAAGCCCCAATGAAAAAATGCGATTTGCATGGCTTGTTTCGCCGCATCAACAGTTTCAGCTGCTCCTGCAGGCGGTGAAGAATAGTGTAGAACAGGCTCTGCTACGCCAAAGTAGAGCAGCGCTACGCCGTAGCCTGCTGAGAACAACATAGAAAACCATTCGGGAAAGCTATATTGAGGCTCTGCATGATCGGGCCCCAACTTTATGTTTCCCCAGCTAGATGATGCTACCGATACAATGAATACCAAAAAGATAGCGACCGACAACATGTAAAACCAACCAAAGGTTTCTGTAATCCATGCCAATGTATTGTCGAAGGCCTCGCCGGCAAGTTCGGGATTGCTGATGGTTCCGATCACCAGAAGCAAAATAATGACGACGGCGGGGAGAAATACAGGAAGAAGAATGGTGGAGTTGTTTACTTGGCCTTTCATAGCAAATCCCTTTTCACTGACAGGTAAGTTGAAACCCTGCGAAAACTTAAAAGCTGCTTTTTTCTACTAGTGAGGATTTGCTTTGGTTCAGATAATTACCCAGATATATTCTTTTCTTGGCGCTACAGACCGTGATTTCAATTAAATAAGGCGCTCTAAGGGGCAAGGACCTGCTCTGAAAAAAGAGATTAACGGGCGTGATTGCCTCTGGCGTATCAAAAATAATCAGACATAGATAAATAGCGCTGCCTGATATGTTCAATTAACAGCCTAATTTTTCGAGATGGTTGGCGGCTGTAAGGGTAAACGGCATAAACGCCTAACACCTTACCTACCCGCTCTGGAAACAAATCGACCAGTGTTCCATTACATAAATCTTCGAATACCAAACATTTAGGTACGTAGGCAATACCTCTACCAGCAAGAGCTGCTTTGCGAAGCGCACCTGCATTGTCACTTGAAAATGCGCCATCTACGGTGATGGTGTAACTGCCTTGAGACGACGTAAACTCCCACTCCCTTGCGCCGGATGTGTGGTAGGAATACAACAAACAGTTGTGAAAGCTCAAATCCTCAGGTGCTTTGGGCCTGCCCTTTCGTCTAATGTAATCCGGCGATGTGCAAACCACCCAATGGGAATCTAAAAAGTGCCGTGCGATCAGACTTGAGTCTTCCAAATATCCCGTTCGAATAACAAGATCAAACCCTTCCTCGACTAAATTTACAAATCGATTATCCAGAGACATATCAACGCTTAACCCTGGATGAAGTGTACAAAACTCAGCTACCGCATCGGCTAACAGTAAATCGCCCGAAATCGTTGGAACCGACATCTTAATGTGTCCGGATATTTGTTCACTGTATCCAGAAATTGTGTCGATAGCTTCCTGCGTGGACGCCTTTACATTCATGGCGCCTTGCTTCAAAGCTTGACCCGCTTCGGTAAGCGTGAGTTTGCGAGTAGTGCGATACAAAAGCTGCGTTCCCAGCTCTTTTTCAAGCTTTGCTATTCGCTTACTGACTACCGAGTTGGTAATGTTGTTCGCCTCTGCTACTTTGCTAAAACTGCCCATCTCCGCAATTTGTGCAAAGAGAATTAAATCGTCTGCTCTCACGTTATTACTTCACTTTTGGAAAAGATAAATTTCATTGTTGCCGTATATCCCTAAGGCGAGAAACGTTATATTTTTATCAAGTTAATTACAATCGATTAAAGACATGATTATTTCATCGCCGACTGATTATCGACGCGCTGCGCAAAAAATATTACCGCCGTTCCTATTTCACTACATTGATGGTGGTGCCTATCGAGAGCATACACTTAAACGCAATGAAGCTGACTTGGCTGACATTGCATTAAAGCAGCAAGTGCTGAGAAATATGTCGTCGCTTGACCTTTCTACAACGGTCTTTGGTGAACAATTGGCTTTACCTATTGCCCTTGCTCCCGTGGGATTAACCGGAATGTATGCGCGACGTGGCGAAGTGCAAGCTGCTAAAGCGGCAGCAAACAAAGGCATCCCGTTTACCATGTCGACGGTGTCAGTATGTCCTATTGAAGAAGTCGCACCAGCCATTGAACGTCCAATGTGGTTTCAGCTCTATGTGCTTCGCGATCGCGGCTTTATGAAGAATGTTCTGGAGCGCGCCAAAGCAGCGGGTGTAACAACGTTGGTTTTTACCGTAGATATGCCTGTACCAGGGGCTCGCTATCGCGATAAACACTCCGGTATGAGTGGGCCATTTGCTGCAAGCCGTCGCGTACTGCAAGCGATGACTCATCCTCGTTGGGCATTTGATGTAGGCGTATTCGGTAAGCCTCATGATCTTGGCAATATTTCTACTTATCGTGGCGAACCGACCCAGTTGGAAGACTATATTGGCTGGTTGGGCGCCAATTTCGATCCGTCTATCAGTTGGAAAGACTTAGAATGGATCAGAGAGTTTTGGGACGGCCCAATGATTATCAAAGGCATTTTAACTGAACAAGATGCCAAAGATGCCCTGAGTTTTGGCGCAGAGGGCATTGTAGTATCCAATCACGGCGGTCGTCAGCTAGATGGCGTGCTTTCTACCGCTAAGGCTCTTCCAGCGATTGCTAGTGCGGTGAAAGGCGATCTAAGTATTTTCGTAGACTCAGGTATTCGTAACGGCTTGGACGTGGTGAGAATGCTGGCACTAGGTGCCGATTGTACTTTAATAGGGCGCTCTTTTATTTATGCACTTGCTGCTGAAGGCAAACAAGGGGTAGAGAACTTACTCGATCTGTACAAACAGGAAATGCATGTCGCGATGACACTATGTGGTGCAAAATCAGTCAGTGAACTTAACCTCGACTCTCTCGCTTCTTAGTATCGCTGGCACCAAGGCCACTAAAAAGCCCCCCAGTAATTGGATAGTCCAACTATTGGGGGTCACTTCATTTTTTACGGCTCTTTTATCAATGCACAAGTGGCTGGAAGTGTTATTTGCGCTTAATGATGCCCACCACAACAACTTCCATCATGCTCAGCCCAGTTTTTAAGTTTGGTGGTTTTGCCTATTCCCGGGTTAAAACTATTGGTTGGGTCTAATTCTCGGTAAAAGTTTTTCAGCGCATCTTTTGCAAAGTACTCGTGTCCCACATTGTGCTCTGCTGGGTATTCAGCGCTTCTCGCATCGAACGTTTCCAGAATTTTACCCTTTAACAATTTGGCATCCGCTCCTTTTTTCAACACGTAATTCTGGTGCATTACGTGGCAGAATAAATGGCCGTAATACAGTTTTGTGTCTATCTGGTCGTCTATTTCTTTAGGCAGCACTTCAAACCAGTCGGGATCGTTGCGGCGAAGTGCAACATCGATGGTCATCATAGCGCCCACGTCTTTGCTGTGCATCACGTGGTAACGACCTATCGCGCCACCAGCAACAAAGCGATGCAAAATAGCCTTGTCAGCTTCTTCTTCTGTACACTCAAAATAACTACCTTCATTGGTTTTAAAGAAAGCATCAAGGTAGGCTTTGGCCTCATCTACCCCGTCGTTGCTCATCTCCAATATCCAATGATGCTGATACTTGTCTCTGTACTCTTCCATTCGCTTAGGCAAGTGGTTAGGAAAAACGTAGCTCATATACTGCATAACGCGATCTGACATTTTGTTGGGTAAGAAGCCCAGCTTGTCAGTAAATGCGTCAAATTTGCGCTTAAATGCAAACAGCTTAGGAATAAATTTGGCGCCAAGCTTGCTGATAACGATAAACATATCTTTACCGTATTTCTTTGATACGTCGTAGCAGTCACGGTGAAGGTACTCACCCGAGTCAGGCAAGTTCTTGAAAGTAGAGAGTATGTCGCGACGCACTTGGGTAAACACGGCGGCGTCATTAGACCCCACATAGAATACCTGCTTCTTCTCAGGAATAGGAAAGGTGTCTAGCCTCACTGCGAACACGGCAAGCTTACCCGCACAGCCTGAAGCTTCATGAAGTCTTCTGCCGTCATTGTTGAAGCGCGAAGGTGTGTCTGAATCAACGTCTCGAACTCGTTCATCATACTCGTTGTCTGATGCACGAGCGTCAGGGTGCTGAACGTCAGCTTCTTTGTAACGTTTGTTCTCAAGATTATTCAGAATTTCTTCTGGCTCACTACCTAGGTTAATCCCCAGATTGTTTACCAAAGATAGATTGCCATTAGCGTCGATTTGGGCAAAAAGCGCTAATTCAGTATAGGCAGGGCCTCGCTTGACCAAAGCACCACCTGAATTGTTACATATTCCCCCCACGATCGATGCGCCAATACATGAAGAACCAATCACAGAGTGAGGTTCGCGACCATAAGGCGCAAGCGTCTCTTCCAATCCAAACAAGGTGCTCCCCGCTAAGCCAACGATCTGCTTTCCGTTGTCAACTAACTGAATATCATCAATACGCATAGTACTGATAATAACGAGAGGCCTGTCGTAATCTTTACCATCTGGCGTAGAGCCCCCCGTTAACCCTGTATTGGCCGCCTGCATAATAACCGCAACGTCGGCTTCAACACACAGCTTAAGCACACGCCAAATTTCGACAAGCGTTCCTGGGCGCACTACCGCAAGCGCTTCGCCCGCACCAAAACGAAACCCTTTAGTGTAAGGCTGCTTCTTCGCTTTATCAGTTAACAAATAGGCCTGCCCTACAACATCGCGCATTGATGCAATCAAAGACTGAGTGTCAACGTTTACGGTCATGGTTCTCTCTGTGTATTGAAATAATGGAAGGAATGACTTGGTGTTGAACTATACACTAACACCATTATTAACAAAGGGGGCAAGCCGCTTTTATCGAGATAATTTACTTATATTTAATTTACTAAACGTTTATAAATCGGCTATTTTTAGCACACTACAAAACGATATTAACCGTCGTATTTCAACAAATATGTCCCAACTCTAAGCCATCGGCTTATTCCATATAGGCCAAAGACAACGTAAACTTGATGCCTTAAGAAACAAAAAGTTTTTTCATGCACATACTCATTATTGACGATCACGAAATTGTAAGGGATGGCATTAAAACACTCATCGAGCAAGAGTATGGCTGGCATGTTTCTTACGCAGTAAGCTCTCTGGATGCGCTTCCCTCCTTCGCTACGTTAGACGATATTGACGTTGCCATTCTAGATATCTCGTTAGCACAGGAAAGTGGTTTCGACACGCTAATAAAAATCAAGAAAGACGCGCCGTTTATAAAGTGCTTAATGCTGAGCATGTATGATCATGTAGGCTATATTAGTAAAGCGCTTGAACTCGGCGCCGATGGCTACGTTACAAAGAATGCCGCCACCAAAGAGTTAATGGACGCGTTGGAGTCTCTAGAAAAAGACGAGAATTATCTAAGCACAGATATTAGTAAAAAGTTAGCTTTCGGTGATAAACAGCTAACCTCTATCCTTACTGAAAGGGAAAAGGAAATTTTCTTACTGTTAGCAAAAGGATTCCAGCCAAAACAGATTGCTTACTACATAGATACTGCCCCGAAAACAGTGATGGTTCATAGAACTAATATTTACAAGAAACTCAATGTAACCTCCCAATTTGGTTTACTTAGAATTGCATTAGAAACTGGGTACCTGGACGTTTCTGACGTTATCTACGACGATACGCTAGTCAAAGCAAATTGATGAATTTAACGCGGTATTTCAACGTTACCTATTTACTAATGGGATTAGGTTATACCGCGCTATTTCACGGCGTGTGGTTGTTCAGCACCCAATTTGAAATTATTTCAGGTACGGTGAGCTGGTATTTGCCTGCTGGTGTTCGCCTGGCGGCGTTTTTACTACTGCCAATTTACAGCTGGCCACTGCTACTCATCGCAGAAAAATCAACCCACTTCATTTTATTTCACCCCGGTGGCATTCTCGACAACACGGCGTTTTTAAGTGGAACCATAGGTTGGTACTTAGTCCATTTAGTGCTGTCACCTGCGGTAATTTGCACCTGCGTTTATTTATTCAGACGTCGCTTTAGCGCACCTTATATAGACAATGTTTCCAGCACCCTTGCCACGTTGGCTTTTGGTGTTCTTATAAGTGTTGCTCTTGGGGCGGTATTTTTGGGCAGAAGGGCTATTGAACTGCAAACAGGCATAGAGGTTTTTCTTTCTATTTTGTTTGATTTTTCATTAGGTGACTTTGTAGGAATTGTTGTTCTTTGTCCTTTTCTTTTCGCATTATATAAACGGCCATCTATCCCTAAGAGTCACTTAGTACTGTACCTTACAACAATCGCTTGGCTGGTTTTGCTGATGCTGAGCAGCTATGCCTACTCCCAACAAATTAACATCAGCTATCAGGTTAAGTATCTAGCGGTTTTCCCCGCGCTGTTTTTATCGTATCGCTATGACATAGTTGGCAGTGCGTTTTCGTGTTTACTCATAGGTATTACTGCGTTCGTGGTGGCAAGCCAGAGCGCACTTCCTCCCATTGAGCATCAGTTTTACATCTTAGCATCATGTACAAGTTGCCTCATTTTAGGTGCGTCAATTAACCAATCTACCTTGTTGAATGTGAAGCTTGCGAAGAAAACGAGGATCTCGAAGTATCGGTGCAAAGCGCTCAGGCACTGGCCAGTCAATTGGTGGTAGTGCAAGAAGATGAACGAAAGCGCTTATCACGGGATTTACACGACGACTTTGGTCACCGCATAGTCGATTTGAAACTTCAACTGTCGCTAGATAGCAGAGAAAGCGACAACGACATGATGCTCAATAAGATAGATGCTCTATACCACGCAATGAAGAAAAGCTTAGGGGGATTACGTCCGTCCGGTATTGATACTCTTGCCATTGAAAGCGTGATCCAACGTTCAGAGATTATTACCACGCTCAAGCGCGCAAACATAAACTATTCGTTTAACGTTAGCGGCACGCCAGTACCGTTCGATTCAGGCCAGAAAATACACATCTATCGCATTGTGCAGGAAGCGGTGACAAACAGTATAAAATATGCCAATGCGACGTCGCTCAGCATTGATATCAACTATGCGCAACACAGTGCCGTGTTTATCGTTACTGACGACGGCGGCGGCATCCCTGAGCATATTGCCCAACTAGCAAACGCTGAACCCACACTCGGCCTGCTGTCGATGAGAGAACGCGCAAAGTTGATAAATGGTGAGTTTGATATTTACCAGAACAAACCATCAGGCACCCGAGTTTGCCTGACTTTGCCCTACAGTGCTTAAGTTACTCTACTGCGTTTTAGATGCGTCGCTGCATCCTTTTTATGCTACATTGCTGTTGATTTAACTACTATTTTGATATCCGTATGCAAAAAAATTTCATTACTCGCCGAGCCCGCTTTTTTAGACAGTGCCTGAACATTGCTGTCCTAATTGCCACTTTCACCACGTTAAATGGCTGTGTAAGTACTCAAAGTGAAAGTCCTTACACTTACGCTCCGTCTGCATCACCCTATCAGGATGTGGTCAATGCACAGCAGCGAGCTGTGGAACAAAGCAAATTACTTTTGGTTGTACTGGGTGCTCAGTGGTGCCACGACAGTACTGGCTTAGCTGAGCGTTTTGCGACAAAGGAAATGGACCTGATTCTACGCGCTCATTATGAAACCGTATTTGTTGATGTAGGAACACTTGAAGACAGAAGAAATATAACCGAGCGATTTGACTACCCCATTTATTACGCCACACCAACAGTAATGGTGGTTGAACCTAAAACCAGCGCATTGTTAAACAGAACGTCAATGGATATATGGGGGCGCGCTGACAGCATCCCCTTATCGGAGTACATTCAGTATTTCTCTCGCTTTCCTGCAATGACAACTGCGCAAAAAGCCCCGTTTATTAACTGGGAAGCGACAAATGAAGAAGAAGCTTACAATAAAGAGCAGGCACTCAGATTACAAAGCGCTTATGACAAACTCGGTCCGCTACTTGCGCTAGATTTACAAGGTAATACCCCACAAGGGCTTAACGAGCTATGGAAAGAGACTAAAGGGTTTCGCACTGAACTGCAAAAAACGCTGATAAAGCGCGCCGAGCTTACGTTAGATTCTGAGAATGGCAACGGAGTCAACACCACGCCAGCATTGCGACACTACAATCCGTTTTCGTGGGAACATAATTAGGGCCTGTTGACCTTTGGTGTACGAATTTTGGTCTAAATGGAAGCCTTTTAATCGCGAAACAGTCCTGCAAGCCTAGCGGGCTAAGTTAAAGGACTGTGACAAAGAATACGGACATTAAAAAGGGCCTTTCCAACGGCCCTTTTTTAATAAACTCGGTTTTATGAAGCGCAGTTCAACTGTTTACGCTTTTGCCCTGTTTGACGCCGTATTATTAGTGGTGCTATTTGACGGATTACTTCTGCGCTTAGCTGGTCGTTTAGCGGCACTTCCTTCACTTCCTGAGCGTCTTCGACCTGCAGGCTTTCCACCGCTATTGTTGCGCGAATCCGGTTTACCTGTGCGCGGATTACCATTTCCGCTACGGTTGCCTTGACGTTGACCCGACTTTTTATTCTCGCCACTTCGTTTACCTTCGCTGCCGCTCTCACCTTGTGGTGCTTTCGGCTTTTTCGGTTTCTTGGGCTTTTTAGGCTTAGACAGCGTGGTAACAGGCACGGCTTGCTGAGGCTCGAAACCTTCCAACGTTTCACGAGGAAGCAGCTTTTGAATCAGTGTCTCAATATCTTTCAGGTTTTGCAGTTCTTCAGCACATACAAATGACCACGCCTGTCCACTAGCGCCTGCGCGTCCTGTACGACCAATTCGGTGAACATAATCAGCTGCCGTATTGGGTAAGTCTAGGTTTACAACGATAGGCAATTCACTAATGTCGATGCCGCGTGCAGCGATATCGGTGGCTACCAGCACTTTAATTGCGCCATTTTTAAAGTCAGCAAGCGCTTTAGTTCTCGCTCCTTGGCTTTTATTACCGTGAATCGCGGCACTTGGAATTTTTGACCGAGTTAGCTTTTCTGCAATACGGTTAGCGCCGTGTTTCGTGCGGCTAAATACTAACACCTGCTCCCACTTCTGCTGTTTGATCAGACAAATAAGCGCGGTCGTCTTTTTAGATTTATCAATGGTCACTAAGTGCTGCTGAACCGCTTCTACCGTGGTATTGGCTGGCGCGGTTGAAATACTCACAGGGTTGCGCGTTATTGTTTTCGCCAGCGCAGTGATTTCATCAGAAAACGTGGCTGAAAACAGTAAGCTTTGGCGCTCTTGTGGCAATAGCTTTAATACTCTCTTAATGTCGTGAATAAAGCCCATATCAAGCATTCTGTCGGCTTCATCCAATACCAACACTTCAAGCTGAGAAAACTTAACAGCGTTTTGCTGGTAGAGGTCAAGCAATCGTCCAGGCGTAGCAATTAACACATCCACACCTTTACGCAGCTTCATCATTTGAGGATTAATCCCTACACCACCAAATACCACGGCAGTTTTTAACGGCAAAAACTCGCTGAACGCTCTGATGCTCTCTTCTACCTGAGCAGCAAGTTCTCGCGTGGGTGTCAAGATAAGTGCCCGAACATTGTTGCCAGATACAGGTTGTCCTTCCATCAACCTTTGTAAAATAGGAAGTCCAAATCCTGCAGTTTTCCCTGTTCCCGTTTGCGCAGCTGCCAACACATCCTTTCCTTGCAATACTTCTGGTATTGCTTTTTCCTGGATTGGTGATGGTGTACTAAATCCTCGTTTTTCAATAGCTTTTAACAAGGGTTCAGCGAGCCCTAATTGGGTAAATGACATTAATAAACTCCTGTCATAGGTATTTATAAAAAATTGCATACCGCAAAGGTATAAGCGTTAGTGCTTTATTGCTAACCGTGGGGGTTATAGATTACTGGGAAAACCTAAAGAGATACGCCATTGCCAACTTGGCTTATTGGTGTTTGACATCAAGAAAAGAACGTAGGTGTTTACTCTTACAAATTGCGCGCGGAGTCTACCACTAAAAGCCGAAAGCCACCAGCGCATTTTTTGTTCAAAATCTAGTTAAGCCTGTCTGACGTTTAACTTAATAAGTTCCGATTTACATAGCATAACAGCAAGGGAAGTTTCATCGGCTTTTCGCACTAAGGGAATGGTCTTGAACCGTACCGTCTTCCCTCATTTTTAGGAGAGATATTGTTATATTTATATTTTTATCTAAAACGATAAATATCTATTTAATACGAATTTTGCGACCTAGAAACGTAAACTTATCAAGTAACAGAGTTTAATTTTATTTATCAATACCTTAAGAGATTTCGCTTTTAAAAGTGTGCGTTAAAAAACAAGTTAAACAGGGCTCTTCTACGTAAAAACACCTAAAAACCTTTGAAATTAAAGACAACTTGATAGCCAATTTCTGTTGGATAGATAAAAAGCTTTACCATATTTGTTATAACAGATAAAAAGCGCGCAGTTATTCCACGCTCAAATTACATCCACTCTGCTGCAGTGTGGCAAACAAGTGAAGTAGAAAACATGAATGTTGATAGTTTAACCCAGCACTTTGAGGAAAAGTTGGCTTTAGTCAAAGCATCGGTGATGTCTGATAGCTTTGTTATCCAGCTTACAACAATCGCAATTATTTATTGCATTGCATTTTTGCTTGCACGACAAGTAAAAAAGCCATTTAAGTTTACCCGAGAAAAGCCGCAGCAAGGCGCACATACTATGCACGGCTTTTTATACAATCTGGGTGAGGCACTATTCCCGCTTATCACCATCAGTATGCTAAAGCTTACTACCGTGTTGGGGGCGCAATTTCAGTTTGATGCATGGCTATTGGAAATAGCCGTTGTTGTAGCACTAATGCTGTTTGTTAATTCCTTGATTACTGGTTTTGTCGAAAACAACACCATTGCAGCGTTTATGCGATGGGTGGGTTTACCTATCCTATTTTTACACTTAGTTGGCGTGCTTCCACTGATAACTTCAGCATTGGAGTCAATGGCAATATCAGTCGGCAATGTTGAAATTTCAGCGTATGGCGTAACAAGGGTGCTATTGTTTGGTGGCTTGCTGTTCTGGCTAGGCCGTAGCTCGAACGCCATTGGTCAAGATATTATTCGAAACCATAAGTCGCTCGACGTTTCTACCAAAGAAGTGTTCGCAAAGCTGTTTGAAGTTGCCCTGTTCTGTGTGGTGTTTCTTTTATTGCTTAACGTCATGGGAATTAATCTTACCGCATTAGCCGTGTTCGGTGGTGCAGTAGGTGTGGGTTTAGGCTTAGGTCTGCAGTCCATCGCATCAAACTTCATTTCGGGCATCATTATTCTATTGGATAAATCGTTGACCGTAGGCGATTACGTTGAATTAGAAGACGGGCAGAAAGGTATCGTCAGAGAATTTAAAATGCGCTATGCCGTATTAGAGACATATGACGGTAAAGATGTACTGGTGCCTAACGAAAAGTTTATCAGCTCCTTGCTAATAAACTGGACACACAAAAACCAGAAACAACGTTACCGCATCGACTTTTCTGTCGCCTATAAAACTGATATCCGCGCGATGGTAGAGATTATTAAAGAGGCGGTATCGGAACACCCGCAGGTGATCAGTGGCGATGATGTTCCATTTGAAGAGCTGCCTGACTGTGAAATAGATAGCTTTGGCGACTCTGGCGTCAACATGTTCGTTGAGTTTTGGATGGAAGGGGTGGACGATGGTAAAAACCGCGTGGGTGGTGATTTGCTGCTTACTGTGTTTGAAACATTACGCGAGCACAACATTGAAATACCGTTCCCTCAACGTGAAGTAAGGGTTATCAACGAACAAGGCATTGGTATTCGAAATACCACACCGTAGCTAAACTCGCTCATGACATGAGCGCTTTCAGTCATACCTTCGCGCTGGCTAAAACCTAGCGCGAAGCGTATCCCATTGCCACTCTTGGGCAGACAGACCTAACGTCTGGACAAACTTTGCATAGTCTTCTTTGCCCATCGCTGACGCTACAGTTTTTAATTGAGATTTGGCTTTTATTGCTTTTACCTGCAGTAACTCCAATCGCTTATCGGCACTTGAATCGAAGTTTTCACTGATGATTGCATTCGCTTTATTGGTCGCTTCCCACGCTGTAATAACATAGCCCACCAGCTTTATGTAAACACCCACCATGCGCTTTCGCTCAAATATGTTCTCAAACAGTGAGCCAGATAACGACTTTTGAAAACTGGCCTCTGTTTCTAAGGCAACAAATTGCTCGGCGTTCTCTAGCTCACTCAACACATTGTGTAAAAGCTTAATGTGGGCGTGCGTATTAAGTGCGTCGACGTGAAGTGCATTAATATCGTCGCTTAGCATTTCTAAATTGACCAACGTTCGTTGAAGACTAGCCATTGTGGTAATTGTCTGTAGAAGCGAAAAATAAAGGTTCAGTGTATCGAATTAAAGATGGGTTTGCGATGGTCTCGCGGTCGTTTTAATCACATCAAGAATTCACAACACAACTTATAGAAATCAATTAAAAAGGGCGCGGAAGCGCCCTTTTAGTTTTTATGTCTATTGAGAATTAGTTGTTAAGCTAATTCGCGATAGTAGTTATATCGCATCTATTTACCCAAGCTGGCGTTTAGGTCGTGACGTAAATCGAAACGGTCTAGCGTCATCACTTTGGTCCAAGCGTCGACGAAGTCTTTAACAAAACGGCTTTTCGCGTTGTCGTAGGCATAAACTTCGGCCACTGCACGCAGCTCACTGTTTGATCCAAAGACCAGGTCTACAGGCGTACCTGTATACATAACTTCACCAGTAGTTCTGTTTACACCTTCATATACCGACGGGTTATCTGTTTTTCTCCACTTAACGCCCATATCAAGAAGCGTTACGAAGAAATCGTTGTTAAGCGTGCCTACTTTGTCAGTAAATACACCGTGGCTAGTGCCACCTGTATTTGCTCCCAATGAACGCAAACCACCAAGCAAAACAGTCATCTCTGGTACCGTTAGATTAAGCTGATCGGCTTTATCTACCAGCATGTCGGTTGGCGAACGATAGCTAGCTTCTGCGTTGTAATAGTTTCTAAACGCATCGGCTGTTGGCTCTAACAATGAAAACGAATTAACGTCTGTTTGCTCTTGCGTAGCATCAGTTCGACCCGGAACCACTGGCACAGTAACCTTGACGCCAGCATCTGCCGCTGCTTTTTCAATTGCTGCCGCGCCGCCAATCACAATGAGGTCAGCAAGAGATACTTTCTTCTTAGAAAACATGCGTGAATTGTAGTCTTCTTGCATCTCTTTAAGCTTAGAAACAACGGCTTGAACGGTTGCAGGCTCGTTGGCTTCCCAATTCATTTGCGGTTCAAGGGCAATCCGAGCACCGTTCGCTCCACCGCGTAAATCAGATGCTCTGAAGCTAGATGCTGCCGCCCATGCCGTTTTCACAAGTTGCTGAACGGTTAAGCCACTGTCTAAGATGTCAGCTTTAAGCTTCTTAACGTCTTTATCAGAGATCGCTTTATAGTCAGCTTTAGGCACTGGATCTTGCCAGATGAAGTTCTCTTCTGGGATATCGTTACCTAAGTAACGTGCCTTTGGACCCATATCGCGGTGAGTTAGCTTGAACCACGCTTTAGCAAATGCCGTTTGATACTCTTTGGGATCCGCTAAGAAGCGCTCGGCAATTTTTCGATACTCTGGATCATACTTAAGCGCCAAGTCAGCTGTAGTCATCACAGGAGGATTTTTCTTACCTTCTACGTGCGCATCTGGTACTGATTTATGAAGCGATTCATCGGTAGGGATCCACTGGATAGCGCCGGCAGGACTGCGGGTTTGCTTCCACTCAAAGCCCAATAAGTTTTGGAGATATAGGCTCGTCCATTTAGTAGGTAGTTGTGTCCAAGCACCTTCCAAACCGCTCGTTACTGTGTCTTCTGCATTGCCTTTACCGCAATTGTTCTTCCAACCTAGTCCCTGCTCTTCTAAGCCTGCACCGCCTGGCTCAGCTTCTAAACAATCAGCAGGCTTGTGTGCGCCGTGCATTTTTCCAAATGTATGACCACCCGCAATTAGCGCTACGGTCTCTTCATCATTCATCGCCATACGGCCAAATGCAGTGCGAATATTTTTCGCAGATCCCATCGGATCAGGCACACCTTTAGGGCCTTCAGGGTTAACATAGATCAAGCCCATGTGCGTTGCCCCCAACGGGCGCTGAAGCTTACCGTCGCGCTCTTCACGATCGCTCGCAAGCATTTCCACTTCTGGGCCCCAATAAACCATGTCAGGTTCCCAGTCGTCGGTACGACCACCCGCAAATCCATAGGTGTCAAAGCCCATGTTTTCCATGCCTACGGTACCCGCAAGGATCATTAAGTCGCCCCAAGATAAACTTTCACCGTACTTTTGCTTAATAGGCCAAAGCAAGCGACGCGCTTTATCAAGATTTCCGTTGTCTGGCCAGCTGTTCAGCGGATCAAAACGCATTTGACCACCGTCACCACCGCCACGACCATCTAGCGTACGATAGGTACCTGCACTGTGCCATGAAAGTCGAATGAAGAAAGGACCATAATTTCCGAAGTCGGCCGGCCACCAATCTTGAGAAGTAGTGAGTAGCTCATTAACATCTTTTTTTACTTGGTCGAGATCTAGCTTAGCGAATGCCTTTGCATAACTGAAATCATCACCTAGTGGGTTTGAGCGATTATCGTGATCTCTTAACGGAGAGAGATCGAGCTGATCAGGCCACCAAAATTGATTATTTTTCGCTTGAAAAGCTTTAGCAGTGCCCGTGCCTTTAGCACCAGCAGGCTTACTAATTTGATCGTTGGCAATAGCCCCTGTTGCACCAAGCGATAGGGCAACAAGTACTGATAATGTGGTTTTTTTAAACCTGTTTATAGTCATGGTCTTTTCCCGTCTGAGTTTGTTGTAGTTACCAAAGCGTGAGTGCGAATCACACCACTAATTTGTTAACATTTTGTTTACCTCATAAGCAGTTAAAAGATAGACAGGCTTAGAGAATATTTACAGTTGATAAAATGAATTCAACTGATTAGAAAATCCAATCAATGAAAAGTTAATTAATTTCAATACCTTAAAAACCCAGTTCACTTTATAACGTAAACGACTGTCGCTCAGTAGAACTATGTAATGCGGAAAATGAGCTAGATCTGTGAATCTCTTTCAGAGATTGGGAAATTTTTTCGCTTCTTGAAGAGTGAAACTTTTCCATACTTTCTATAAGCGGCTAAATAACCAACTAAAAAGTGTCGGTTTATGTAAAGTTTTCATCTAATTGAAATACCTTCTGCAATTTCTACCATGGCACAGCAATTGATACATAGATGATGCAATTAAAGACGCATTAACTTCAGATAAGAAGTCGATGGAATGTTAAAGAAGTAATGAGGATGAACTTATGAAAAACACACTTAAGACACTTACCGGACTTGCAGCTGTTGCCTCTATCAGTGCTATGGCTTCATTCGGTGCGCATGCTCAATCAAATCAAATTGAAGCAAAAGACAGTGGTTTTTATGTAGGTGGTAATTACGGTTACCTACGCGTTGAAGGTGAAGATGACTTTGACGATGACAAAGATGTTTGGCAAGGCCTTGTTGGATATAAATTCAATGAGTGGATTGCAATTGAAGGTGGTTACATTGATTTTGGTGATTACGGTAACGACCTTGCAGGTGCTGAAACAGACGGCTACACAGCGGCGATCAAGGGTATTCTTCCATTAACAGAGCGTTTTTCTCTCTACGCGAAAGCAGGTCAACTTTGGTCAGAAACCGAGTATAACTTTGCTGGCGTTTCACGTGATAACGATGACGAAAGCTTGTTTGTAGGCGCAGGTCTAAGCTACGCGATTACTAGTAACTTTTTAGTAAACGCCGAGTACACTGTTTATGATACAGAGCTTGATGCAGACGAAGCGTTTGATGACATTGACGACACCGATTTTGAAACCGATCTCAAGCAAGCCAGTATTGGTGTTGAGTATCGTTTCTAAGACATTTGTTGCCTCACGTTTAACAACGTGACTTAATGAGAATGCTAAAGCCTTGGCAACACAGCCAAGGCTTTTTACTTTTTGCTACCCGTCTATTTTCTGGATGAGCTGCGCCAGTTCCTCAATTTTTGACACTGTCGTTTTAACTAAGTTGTCAATTTCATTGGATGAGGACTGGGAGTTACCTGCTAACGTTCGTACTTCATCAGCCACAACCGCAAACCCTCTTCCCATTTCACCTGCTCGTGCCGCTTCTATCGCTGCATTTAGCGCTAGCAAATTAGTTTGCTCAGAAATAGAATTAATTGTGCCCACTATATTACTTATAGTCTGGCTGGTAACCAGTAGCTCTTTCATAGAATCTTGAGTATCGTTAACCGCTTGTTTTCTAGAGGTGATATTAACGGCAAAAAAGACATAACGTGTTACTTGCCCGTTAAAGTTCTTAAGTGCGCTGATTCTCGCGTCAAAGGCAAGATAACGCCCAGCCACTTGAAACTCAGTAATTTTTGAAACAAAACCAGCGCTCTCTAGAGTAGACTTGTCCTCTGCAGAAAGACTATTCATTACCTCATCTGCAAATGATTCAGAGCTCATTACCCCGTTCAATGTGTCGCGTAGTAGTTTGTTTGCCTCAACGACTTCACCATTAGGCTTCATTTCAAGAAGAACAAGTGCACTGCCTATAGCTTTTAATTTGTTAGTAAAATCTAAAGCCATTTGCTTAACACGAGTAATATCAGCCTGAACCGCGATAAAGTTAACGAGTTTTTCTTCTTTGAAAACGGGGTTTATTGATAGTGAAGTCCAGTAAGGTGTACCGTCCTTTCTATAGTTAAGAATTTCATCATAAAATGCTTCGCGGTTTTTAATTTTTTGTCGTATCACATCCACAGTACGTTGATCGGTTTCCTCACCTTGTAAAAATGATCCAGGTTTCTTACCTTTTACTTCGTCCAGCTCCCACCCCGTCAACCGGTAAAACCCGTTATTAACGTACTCTATGAGACCATCTGCATCAGATATAATAACGGCGTTGTCTGTTTCGTTGGCAACCAGCGAAAGCATACGTTGTAACTCTCGCTGCTCTACTTCTTCTGTTACATCTTTAATAAATGCTGTGTAGAGGGTTCGGTCAGCCAGCCTTACTTTAGACAAAGACAGCCTGCCCCACAGGCTTTTACCGTCTTTCCGCTCCACTTTAACTTCGCGGCTGGTTCCGACAATTTTGTCTTGGCCTGTTTCTCTATTTGCGTTGACATAGTTATCGTGGTTCGCTTGAATCGCCTGAGGCACTAACATCTTCACATTTTGGCCAATTACTTCATCTCTTGTGTATCCCCATAGCTTCTCAGCGGATGCGTTGAACAAGGTTACGTTGTTGTTTTCATCGATACACACCACAGCATCTAACGCTTGCTCTAATGTTTGCTCCACTATTTCGCGAGACTCTCGCTCTTCTGTAACGTCTCGAACGAAAGCGGTGTAGTGCTTCTTTCCTGCAACAATAACCTGAGATAAAGCAAGCTGAACCCAAATTCGCTCCCCACTTTTTGTTTCTAATTCGACTTCTCGCGAGCTGCCAACGATTTTATTAACATTTGTTTGTCGATGAGAATTAACGTAATTGTCGTGATTTGCTTTGTGTTCGTGGGGAACCAATAGTTTGATATTTTTGCCTAGTACCTCGTTTGGCGTATAGCCCCATAACTTTTGAGCGGCATCGTTGTAAAACGTAATGTTGTTTTTTTCATCTATGGTAACTACAGCCAAGATTGATTGAGCAAGCGCCTGTTTCGCCGCATTTTCCTTTGAAAAAAACTTCATTTATCTAGACCTTCTCATTGAATTTTTTAAGTTATATAGAAGATCTTTCCCTGTTTTTCCAACTGTGAATATTAAACTCGTTTCACAGTGAAAATATTACACATTGCGAACTGATACATCTTACACACGAGCTCAAAAACTCTAATTATCTATAAAAATCATTTATTTATATTTCTCGTTCTTACGTTTTATAGAGGTACAAATTCTGCAACAGAATACAAATAGTGAAAAATGAATAAATAGGAAACGTCACATGCAATCAGGAAAGAGTGTATTTCAACCCGGTCAAAACTGTTGGGTAGAGAGCAAGGCTCGCTTTTCTACACCTTTGATAGATTGCGGAAACTATTATAAAGCCTTGCACAGCTCTATCGTTAAAGCTAAGCACAGTATCTTCATTGTGGGATGGGATATAGATAGCCGCATTCGCTTGCTGCGAGGCGACGACGAAGCGAACAGTGAAGCACCGAGCGTAATAAGTGATTTACTTAAGTGGAAAGCTGAGCAAAATCCTGACATTAAAATTTACCTGCTACGTTGGGACTCATCACTAGCCTTTTTCGCGCAGCGCGAAATGTGGGCAAAGGAAGTGTGGGAAGAAAAAACTCCAGACAATGTGCAAACCGAGCTCGATGACACGATTCCGATGGGCGGAAGTCAGCACCAAAAAATTGTGGTTATCGATGATGAACTCGTATTCTCAGGTGGAATGGATGTATCCACTAACCGCTGGGATACTCGTGACCATCCCGTAGTTTCAGAAGAGCGTGATGGGCCTGATGGGGAGTATGGACCTCTTCATGATGTGCAAATGGTATCAAGTGGACCTGTAGTAGCCGACTTTTCAAAATTAGTTCGATGGAGGTGGCAGCGTGTTGCTGACTCTTCACCTATTGATATCCGCGAGGACGCGCGCATTGATGAAAATGCCCCGTTGCCTGATGCTTGGCCACAAGATTATCCTCCCCTTTTTGAAGACGTAGAGTGTGCACTTGCCAGAACAATTCCATTTATGGATGAGGTCGAGCCTGCTCAAGAGGTACGTCATATGCTGCTTGATCTTATCGGTGAAGCAGAGTCTGTAATCTACATTGAGAATCAATTTACAACGCGTCAGGAGATCGCTGAAGCGCTGAATAAGCAGCTCAAACTGAAACCTAATCTTTCGGTCATTATCGTAAGTTCCTACGAGCCAAAAGGTAAGTTTGAGTGCGAAGCATTTTGGGCAAGCCGCATAGAATTCAAGGAAATTTTAGAAAAAGGGATTGACCCTAAGCGAGTAAAACTGACTTATTCTTCAATTGAAGACATGCAAGGCCGCAAGGCATACAAGCGCATCCACTCCAAAGTGATGACCATTGATAACAAATACCTTGTTATCGGGTCATCAAACTTGAGTAATCGCTCAATGACGCTAGACACCGAAATCGACACGGTGTTGTTTGGTAACACCAAAGACAATCAGGCGTGTATTGAGCAAGTGAGAAACGACTTACTCGCAGAGCACACGGGACGCGATATTGATGCAATGCCAGCGTTATTCAACAATGAATATCCGGTTGAAGCATTAATGCAGGATCAGATAGCACACGGCTACGTACTTACCGAAGTTCGCGATGAGGTGTTTACCGAACAATCCGTTAAGAATGTGTTCAGAGCGTTATCTGACCCTGAAGAACCCCTTATTTCGGTGCCAACTTTTGATGGAGTTGCTATGCCTGCACGTAACCCAAGACGTCGCAGTATTATGATTTTGATTGGTCTTGCCATCATTGCTGTTCTTGGCGGGCTTATGTTTTGGGCTAGCCAGTCCATACCATGGTTAAGTTCCGACAGCATTAACGCCTTTCTAGAGAAAAGTCGTGGAACCTACTTTGCTCTGCCTACCGTGTTGCTGGTTTATGTGGTCGGCGGCGTTTTATTCTTCCCGGTCACTGTACTGTCACTTGCTGTGGCTGCTATTTTTGGCCCTATATGGGGGCCCATCTACGGCATCATGGGAGCACTAATGAGCTCTGCAATCATGTTTGGAATAGGCAAGCTATCAGGCAACGCGGGGCTTAGAAAAATTGGTGGTCCAAAGGTAGCTGCCGTTGATGAAAAACTAAAGCGTAGCGGTATCGTTGGCGTCGCGGCCATTCGAATGTTGCCTGTAGCGCCCTTTAGTTTGGTGAATTTGGTAGCGGGTATCTCATCTATTGGCATTTTTCAGTTTTTAATAGGGACATTTTTAGGCATGTTCCCGCCCATGATTGCGAAAGGGCTTGTGGGTGATTCGATAGCACAAATTTGGCAAAACCCTTCTGTGGAAACCATTAGCTATTTAGTTGGCGGTATCGTTTTATGGGGCCTTATGATTTGGGGTTCGCAAAAATTTGCCCGCTACTACCAAGCTCGGAAGGAGTCGGGGAATCAAGATACTGCCAATGATAATAGTGACAAAGATGAGGTAGAGAAATGTGCCGCATAGTGACCTACAACATTCACAGCGGAATAGGTAGAGACAAAAAGCACGATTACAAACGCATAGGGCAATTCTTGGCAAACAGTGGCGCCGACGTGGTGCTGCTGCAAGAAATGGATACTCGTCCCTCTGAGCGAAGTACAGCACAGGACGTTAAAGATATCTGCGCTGAAAACACGTTTAAGCTCATTCCATCACCAGCCATTAGGGAATCTGATGGCTGGTATGGCAACGCCATCCTAACTCGCTTTGACGTATTAGCGCACGATACACTGGATGTCAGCCAAAACGGACGACAGCCTAGAAATGTTCAGATTGTAGAGCTCAAGACAGAGAAGACCCCCCTTACGGTGGTGAATACCCATAAGGGGCTTAAGAAGCTAGAACGTCGCTCACAGTTTTCTTTGCTTCATGAGCACCTTTCTTTGAAGATGAAAGAGAAGCGAATCCCTCTAGTTCTAGCCGGTGATTTCAACGAGTGGCAGTTTTTCTCAAAAGCGTTTAAAGCACTTAACGAATTGCTATTACAGCAAAAAGTGGGGGCAACATTTCCAAGCCACTTTCCTGTATTTGCACTTGATAGAGTATGGGTGTCTGACGACATCAAGGTAAAAGCGTGCAGAAAATTAAAAAATGCGAAAACTCGAATCTTGTCAGATCATTTACCTGTGCTTGTTGATATTGAACTGCCCCAGAACGACTAACCCAGTGCTCTTTTGCACTTAACGGGTTGCATTATTCTCGTCGTACGCGAGATTTAGCATCATCTTGTATTGGCACAGTGCTATGCAGGTTGCGCTATGAACGATGAAGCGGCAAATTCTAACGTACCGCACCAGTGTTTCAGTGCGTTTTCTTGAGCCACTACTTTTCTGAGAATATCAATGATCGGACTGCTATCTAGTAGCGTCTTGGCACTTTTGTTTGTCGCAGCGAGTACAGTACGCTGCATTTCTGGCTGTGTTATTTTCAGTGATGAAACTAGACCAGACTCCTTTAAATGAAAAATAGCTGATGTAGGAAGGATCATCACGCCTTCTCCCTGCATAACTTGCCTAAGGCCAGTCATGAGTTGTCCAGAATAAGCCAAATCGTGCTGCAAACTAACGCCCGTCGCTTTTTCATAGTCAGCAATTAGTTGACCCAATGCATCTTTGTTACCCGGTGACAGCAAAGGTAATTCACTGATTTCCCAAAAACGGATCGTCGTTCTATCTCGAAGCTTGGCGTATTGTTCACACGATGAGGAGGCAGAAAAAACCAAATGAAGATCTTCTTGAATTAGCGGTGTAACTCGCATGAATTTAGGGTCGACAGCTTGCTGATAAGTAAGCGCAACATCCACCTGCTTTGACTCAAGCCAATCATTAATGGTGTAAGACGGTCCAGTGCTGATTTCGACTTTGAGCCCTTTATGGTTCGCCGTTATCTCCGTGAGCAGCGGTAAAGAAAGCACATTGCCGATTGACGGTAGCATTCCTATTTTTACTACCTTCTTTTGTCCAGTTTGAAAGGCTTCCAATGCGGCCTTAACGTTGTCTATTTCGGTTAGCAGCTTTAATGCATGTTTATAAAAAACTTCGCCCGCCGATGTTAGGTTTACTCCCGAAAAACTTCTTTCAAGCAGCGTCGCTTTCATCTCTCTTTCTAAACTTGCTAACTGCTGACTAATGGCGGGTTGAGCGATATCCAATGCTCTCGCTGCCGCAGCAATACTACCCTTACGCACAGTCATAACAAAATAATGCAGCTGTTTTGAATGCACTTGCCCTCCTTACAAAGGTGGTGAGTTCTAGAACGGGAACGGTTTAATGAAAACGGCAGCAACGAATATGCCATTCCATTAAGTTATATGAAGCAAAAATGTAAAAATGGGCTAAAAGCAGTGGGGCATGAAAATCTTGTCTTCCCCCATACTTAAGTCTAATAGCATTAAATTAGCGCCCTGTGAGACGGCTCAATATTTTTCTTATACCCCTGAATAATCTTCTTTCTTCCTGCAAAGCCAAAGAGTTTTTAGCCTTGTTCTTGTACACGAGTGGCTAGACAACAATAACAAGATGCTTCTCGCATCAAAGTAGTGCTCGTGCGTGCCTAAAAGAGTGCAGATTTTAATAATCCACACCCACAAAACTAAGTAGCAATAAGCACGATTGGGAACACAAATGAAACAGAAAAAGCTCCACACTGCAGTACGTTACGCACTTACCGGATTAACACTTTTCACTACTTCATTGCTTGTACAGGCGCAAGAAGTGACTGAAGAAACCACAGAAGCCAAAGACCTAGAACGCATTGCCGTTGTTGGTGCCCGCGGTGCACCGCGTTCAGTAACCAGCTCTCCTGTACCGGTTGATGTACTCACCGCCGAAGACGTTGAAGCCGTTGCGTTTACCGATATGAACAATGTCCTTATGACACTCGTTCCCTCTTACTCTGTCGGCCGTCAGCCGATTTCCGACGGCGGAACGTTTATCCGTCCAGCAACGCTTCGAGGTATGCCCACCGACAAAACGCTTGTTTTGGTTAACTCTAAACGTCGTCACAGGGCCGCACTTGTTTCAATTGGCGGTTCTGGCACACAGGGGCCAGACATAGCAACTATTCCTACCGCAGCAATTCAAAGTGTTGAAGTGTTGCGCGACGGTGCAGCTGCGCAATATGGCTCAGATGCCATTGCAGGTGTTATCAACTTTCAATTAAAAAATAACACCGAAGGCGGCTCGTTCACTGCCGACTATGGCAGCTACTACGAAGGAGATGGCGATCAAATTACCGTTACTGGGAATAAAGGTTTCGCGTTAGGCGACGATGGCTTTTTCAGTATTTCAGCCGAATACTCTGACAGCGAAGCCACCTTCCGTGGTGAGCAATATTGTGAGCCATGGTTTTGTGTGGATGACCAGTCAGATCAATACATCGCTGATGCTACGGCCATGGCCAACAGCGTTCATGGTTCAGACGTAGTCCAACCATGGGGGCAACCAAATACAAGCGGGACGCGTGTTTTCTTTAACGCAGGTTACGCACTATCCAGTGAACTTGAATTCTACGCATTCGGTAACTATTCAGAAAGTGAAGGTGACGGTTCATTTTATTATCGCTATCCAGGCAATGGCACCATTGAAGACATTCGACTTGAGGACGGTTCAATCTGGAACCCGCTAGAGTTCTTCCCCGGTGGCTTCACGCCTCGTTTCTTCGGCGATGTGACTGACTACTCATTTGTTGGTGGTATTAAGGGCATGTCGGGCGACCTTACTTATGATATCAGTGGTCGTTACGGCAATAATGAAATCTCTTACACACTAGCCAATACCATTAACCCGTCACTGGGTAACGAGTCACCTACTTCATTTAAGCCGGGTGACTTAACCAACGAAGAAACACAGATTCAAGCTGACTTCACCTATGACTTGAACCAGTATGTTCTTGCCTTCGGTGCAAGTTACTTAGACGAGTCATACGAAATATCTGAAGGCGAGCTAAGTTCCTATTTTGCAGGCTCTTACGCCACATCCGACCCTTGGGAGTTTTGTAACGACGACTACACCACTACGGCACTGGGCGCTGCTGTCATTGCTAACGGTTCAACTCTGAATTGTGCCAACTACACCAGTGCTGACAGTAACGACGATGGGGTTGAAGATGATGGATTCGCTGGAGTAGACGCCGTTTATACCGTTGTAGGCGTTGGCTCCAACGGCTTCCCTGGCTATTCACCAGACTATTCGGGCTCATACGAGCGTGACTCATATGCGGTATACACGGATATCTCTGGTGACATTACAGACGAGTTGTTTGCTCAGGCTGCGCTGCGTTATGAAGACTATTCTGATTTTGGCTCAGAGGTTGTGTACAAAGTTGCAGGGTTCTATCAGTTTAGTGACGAAGTAGGCTTTAGGTCGTCTTTTGGCACTGGCTTTAGAGCCCCTACTCCAGGTCAGCAAGGCACGACCAACGTATCTACACGTCTGCCCGATGGCTTCCCAGTAGCAACAGGTCTGTTCCCAGCCGGCGGCGAAGTAGCGCAGGCGCTTGGTGCCAACGAGCTTTCACCCGAAAAATCGACCAACTTTACGCTGGGCATGACTGCGAACTATGGCGATTTAACGCTCACTGTTGATTACTACAACATCAAGCTTGAAGACCGCCTTTACTCTGTGTCTACCCGAGAAGTTTCCACCACTGTCGTTACCGACCCTCAAGCAAACGGTTATGACGCATACCAAAACTATCTAGCCCTAGCCGGTGCCAATGTTTCTGGCGCCGAGTCCATTGGTGGTGTGTTCTTCTTCCAAAATGCTTTCGATACCGTAACCGAGGGCGTGGACGTTGTTGCTACTTACAAGATGGAATCGAAGTATGGCGCAACCGTGCTAACCGGCTCTGTGAATTACAACAAAACAGAATTCGATTCTGATCCGAGTGAATACTTGAACGCTGAGGATCAGTTCGACTTTGAAAATGGCCGTCCCGAAATGCGTGGTGTCTTCTCAGTTACCCACAGTTACGACGTGTGGTCTGCCGTTGCACGTCTTAGCTATTTTGGCGAATACGAAAATGCGGGAAGCGATGACGGGGTAAACGCCACGAATATTCAAACCTTTGGTGACGAATATATGTTCGATATAGAGGGCTCCTATCTTATTAACGAAAACCTCACCCTGTCAGTGGGGGTAAGAAATCTCTTCGACAATTACCCAGATGTAAGTACTAACGGCGACGCCTGTTGCGGTGAAGTCTATGACTCTGCCTCGGTGGTTGATTGGCAGGGAGGGTATTACTACACCCGACTTGCAGCCCGTTTTTAACTGGCTCCTTGCAAACACCGACATAAGTCGGTGTTTGTGTATGTAGTTAACTGTATATAAGAAAAACTTAAAAGGTCATTCATGTTTAAAGCTGTTTCATGCGGAGTAAAAAGCAAATGGAAATAGAGCTACTGTGGTTTGTAGTTACTTTGTGTATAACTGGTGCCATTGCAGGTATCACGGCAGGTCTGTTTGGTAATGGCGGGGGGTTTGTTGTCGTGCCTGCTCTTCTCGCTGTTTTTCCGTTTTTTACTCCTCCATCAGAAGCCCTCGTTAAGGTAGCCATCGGAACATCATTGGCATCCATTGTGGTATCAAGCGCTCGGTCAGTGATGGCGCATCGCGCTAAAGGTGCGGTGGATTTTGACATTCTTCGCTCGTGGAGTATTTGGCTTATTCTTGGCGTTGGTGGCGGGCTGCTCATCGCAAACAACTCCAGCGCCAATGGTTTAACGGTCGTGTTCGCCGCTGGTGTTCTACTTTACTCCGTATACTTCCTTTTCCCTGAGTTCGTTGTAAGACCCGGGCTTGTTTTCGATATGCCTAAAGGCATAGGCAAAGCGGTTTTGGCGTTTGTTCTGGGTGGTTTCTCTGCTCTGCTTGGCATAGGCGGCGGTACGCCGACAGTAATCACTATGGTGATGTGCCAGCGCACCATTCAACAGGCTGTTGCGACCGCCGCAGGCGTCGGCTTTCTTATCGGGCTTCCGGGTGCCATTGGCTTTTTGTTTATGAAGCACCCTGAAACCGCCTCGTTGCCGGTAGGCACTATTGGCTACATCAATATACCTGCGCTTATTGCTATCAGTATTGGGGCAATCTTTACCGCTCCAATCGGAGCCAAAATGGCGCACAACTTCAGTGAAAAGAAGCTAAAGCGCTTATTTGGCATCTATCTCGTCATTGTTTCTAGCGCAATGTTCTATAAAGCCATTTAAAAGAAGAAGGAGAAAACCCGTGAGTTATAACCGTTCAAGACGCTTGTTTATTGGTGGCACAGTTGCAGCGTCAGCAATAGGTGCGAGTGGCATAAGTCACCTTGTGAGCGCCCAATCTGTTAGCGCAAGCGCTTCCCCATCGTCTGTTATGTATGGACCAAAGCCTGGGGTTGCAAAGCTCAATGCCAATGAAAACCCGTTTGGGCCGAGCCCGAAAGCGCTAGACGCTATCGCAAAAGCATCGGCGGAAGGTGGAGCCTACTATGCTTATCCCGCCGCTATGACACTATTGGATATGATTGCCGAGCGCTATGGCATTACTCGAAAGCACATTTCTTTGAGCGCCGGTTCAAGCCCTATTCTTTCCTACGCCGCCCTTGCGGCCAGCAAGAACGGAAAAATTCTGGGCCCGGACCTTTTTTGGGACACCACGTCTAAAGCACCTGAAAAACAAGGTGCGCCAGAAATAGTGAGAGTTGCTAATACGGCAGAGCTTGATATTGACCTTGATGCCATGTACGCCGCAATAGACGACTCTATTGGTATGGTGCACATTTGTAACCCGAACAATCCAACGGGAAAAGTGCTCGATCCGAATAAGCTTCGCGAATTCTGCATAAAAGCATCTAAAAAAACACTGGTGTTGGTCGACGAGGCATATAACGAGCTTATCGATGAGCCTCCTAAGCATTCAATGATTCCGCTCGTTAAAGCAGGTCATAATGTCATTGTAGCGAGAACCTTCTCAAAGATTTATGGCTTAGCAGGTATGCGCGTGGGCTATTTAATCGCATCAGAGGAAAACACTGAGTGGATCAATCGCTATGGCATGGGCGGCTATACATTGAATCAAGCAGGCCTTGCCGCGGCTATCGCCAGCTACAATGACGATGCCTTTTTAACTTTCTCTAAAGAGAAAATTTATGAAGGTAAATCTATGGTTATGGACGCAGTAAAAGCAAATGGATTGACAGCACTACCTTCTAGTACTAACTTTATTTTTGTTAATTTAGGTGACGGCAACGCAGAGTACTTCCGCCAAGCCATGGCTGAACAGGACGTGCTGATTAGAGGAATCTACCGTACGTACGACAACTGGTCTCGCGTAAGTATGGGAAAAATTGGCGATGTAAAACGCTATGTTGATGCCATGCCCAGTGCACTTGAAAAAATGTACACTATGCAAAATACTTAGCTGCAAGGGTGTGCATTGTCGGCCGATGCACACCTCGCTACTTATAGACTTAAATTTTCTGCTACTTCCTCGTTTACTCTCCTAGTCATTTTCAACTAAAAGTCTAATACGCATAAAAGTCACTTCTGTCATATACTCATTTTAAAGCGCCACTGCTCAAAGAATACGCTGATTGGAAAATTTTTACGGTATTGTTGCAGTAACGCTAAAGTTGCACATACTTTACTAAAAAGGCATCGCATTAAATGCCGCTCTAGGAGGCTGTAAATGTCAATTTCTGTATTAGTAGCTGATGATTCTAAGTTGTCGAGGCGTAGTGTGATTCGCTCACTTCCGCAAGATTTAGAGTATGACATCACCGAAGCAACAAACGGGCAAGAAGCCATAAATGCGCTGTCAGAAAGTGAATTTGCATTGGTACTTTTAGACCTAACCATGCCAGAAGTTGACGGCGTTGGTGTGTTGGAATTCTTGCACCAAAGGCCCGACGCCCCAAATGTAATTGTGATTAGCGCTGACTTTCAGCCAGAAAAACAGAAAATTGTCATGTCTCTGGGGGCAAAGCGCTTTTTACGCAAACCGCTTGATAAAGAAGAATTAGCAATGTCGTTGTTTGAGTTGGGGTATCTATGAGCATTGTACTACCACTAGACGAAGAGCAAAGAGATGCCCTTCAAGAACTCCTAAATATTTCCATGGGGCAAGCGGCTAACTCTCTTGCGCAGTTAATTGAAACCAAAATTGATATTTCTATCCCAAAAATCTCAGCGGTTACTCCCACCCAGCTTTACAGTCTCTTATTTGAAACCGAAGACGCTTTCTATACCCGTCAGTCTTTTTTAGGCGACGTACACGGCGAAGTGATGTCTGTACTATCTCAAGCTGGATTGAGTGAGGTCGCAACGTTAATGGATTACGATGAACCATTAAGCAAAGAAGACATTCAAGAGATTATCTTGGAGCTTTGTAACATTTTGGCAGGTGCGTGTTTGGCTGGTCTTTCCGACCAGTTGGAGCTTACCACTAACTTGAACATGCCCACGTTATTCTTGCCCGATAAAGCGAACTTCGATGAGTTGCAATGGCAGCACAGCTTAGTGATGGAAGTGCAGTTTATTATCGCGATCTCGTCGTTTAGCATGCGCGTTGTTTTCTGCTTAGACGATGAATCTCTTGCACGCATGAAAGACACATTGGATGAGTTACTCGCATAATGTTTGAACAACTGGTAGGTAAATTACCTGTCGGAATTGGTATAGTCGATGAGAGCTTTAAGGTTGTTTATCTAAACGACTTTTTTTTAGATCGACTTCCTCACAATATGCGCGACTGCTATAAAGAAACGCCAGTTGTTGAGTTATTTCAAGGACAAGGTAAGTTTCTAAAACGCAGACTAAAGTCAGTTTTTGTACTGCAGCATCCTAGCTTTAGCTACTGGGAACAACGCCCCCACATCTTTCCGTTTAAGAGCTCTCGCCCTATAACGGGTGAAGAAACACAGATGTATCAAAACATGGAAATCTTGCCCATTAAAGACAAAAACACAGGGCAAAAATTGGCGTGTATTTTTCTGCAAGATGTGACCGCCCAAGCTAGCTATTTTAGAGCCCAGCAAAAGCTTTCAGAAGCACTGAAAAAAGAACACGAAGCGCAAAAAAAGTTAATTCGCAAACTCGATACCGCACAAAGCCAGCTTATTCAAGCAGAGAAAATGGCTTCTACTGGTCAGCTAGCGGCGGGGATCGCCCACGAAATTAATAACCCTATTGGTTTTGTGAGCGCTAACCTCAATACACTTGAGCAATACGCAACTCACCTTATTGCGATTTGTGAAGGTGTTCAGGGGCAACTCGAACACTTCACCGACGAAGTTAAAGAGCAGGTCGACGCACTGTTTGAGTCTAATCACTACGACCTGTTAAAGGACGATATTACTGAGCTAATTGCCGAGTCTACAGATGGTCTTACCCGCGTAAAAGACATCGTCGAAAACCTTAAGAACTTTTCGCTGGAGACTACCGAAGGCGTGCAGATAGTAGATATCTGCGCCGTGTGTCACCAGCTGATCACGCTTATTTCAGCCCAATACAGCGCGCCCCAATATAAATTTGAATGTGAATTAGAGAAAGTGGAGGTAATGGGAAACCCTGGGCCGCTGAAACAGGCGCTAATGAACGTCATGATAAATGCTGCGCAGGCCATAGAAGATAGGGGCTTCATTAAACTCACTGTGCTCTATTCACCTACGTTGGTGACCATCAAAATACTGGACTCGGGTTGCGGTATTCCTACAAAACATCTAAAGCGAGTCTTTGAACCCTTCTTTACTACAAAGCCTGAAGGGCAAGGCCAAGGGCTGGGCCTTTCTGTGGCTTACACCGCCATCGAACAACATCAAGGTAAAATATCTATTAGCAGCAAAGAGGCAAAAGGAACCGTGGTAGAGATCACCATTCCGAAACAGCCTGCAGCACAGCCCCCGTCCAGTGAAGATAATGAAGAGAATAAAGAAAACGAAACGGAAAACTCTCAAACGGCCTAGAAAACAGATAGCCCAGTACAGAGTAGGACGTTGTTAATCCTCACTCTGTTTGTATGTCCTCTGACTGAACTAACAAGCAAGCTTTTTTACTTCACAGGCTTTAAATGTATACACACCCTTGCTGTTTAACGTCCGCGAAATGACTCCTTCATTAAGCAAGTAATTAAGGTGAGACAAACACTCTGCTACTGCAAACACCATGTTGCGACTAGAGAGCTTGCGCTTAAACATAACCGGTAATAGCTCTACGACCGTTTGAGGTTGCTCGCAAGCATTTAACAGTGCTTTTAGGTGCTCGTGATGATGAGCAATAAGCGAATCTACTCGCTCATGCAGGCCGATAAAGGGTAGCTTGTGAGCAGGTAATACTGTCGCATCTTTGGGCAAATTTTTGAATTGCGGCAGCGTAGAAAGGTAGTCATCTAAGGTGTTGGCGTCAGGCTCAGTTGAGTAGGCGCCAATGTTTGGCGTGATAATCGGCAAAATATGATCGCCTGATATGAGACTATTTTTTTGCTTATTGTAAAGGCACGCATGCTCAGGAGAGTGGCCGCGGCCAATGATGATCTGCCATTCGTTACCGCCAAGCGACAGCGTCATACCATGCTTTAGACGTGTGTAGCTAATAGGTAGTGGTGAAACAACGCTGCTGTAGCCATTGCCTTCACCAGAAGTAAGCTTTGCGATCATGGATTCGTCTAAACCTGCTCGCTGGTAATATTGCACATCCCGTTCGTTAGTTGCGCCATTTCTTCCTGCCGCAAACGCTCTGGCAGTAAAGTACTCAGTTTGAGACATATAAAAGGGAACATTATACGTGTCGGCTATCCAGCCCGCTAACCCTACATGATCAGGATGTAAATGCGTAACAATAACGCCAACTATTGGCCCGTCTAATTGCTTGAATATACGCTCCCACAGCGCTTTGGTGGTGGACGTTCCTATGCCAGTATCAATGACCACCCAACCGCCTTCACCGCGGATCAGATACAAATTTATGTGGTCAAGTTCAAATGGAAGCGGCATTGTTAGCCAAAGAACACCATCGGCCACTTCTATTAGCTCGCCCGGCTCTACCTGTTTATCGAATAGATATTCCATATCGCCCTCACCTTTTCTATCGTGCATGGTCTAACGTGCACAAAGACTGTACGTTTTCGTTTTAACTCGCGCTGCTTACAAAAACAAACATATCTGTCGAATAGAGATCTATAGGAGTAGGTGATAACAAACGTTATACTAAGCCTACTGCCATTTCTCGTGCACAGTGGTAGCGCATTTTTATTGCACCTTTGCCCCAGTTATTGAACAGATAATGGTAATGCGAGTTTATAAAACGTACACGCCCATGAGGCTATTTAAAGAAATTAACGTCAACAAAGCCGGTTAGTAAATCAGATTCATGTCAGCCTCAACAATACAACAAGGGTTCATACTCAATAAAAGTACGTTTACCCGGCGAGGCAAGGTGTATGTTGAGCTATGGGTAAAAACGCCCAGTAGCACCGCTAGGTTAATTTCTTCACCCCAATACCCCACTTGCTTTGTATCTGTTGATCACGCCAATGATTTACGCAATATCGCCGAGCGTATTTCAGCAAAGATCAGTATTTCAGATGACGGGTTTTACACGCTGGAACAAGTTCCTGTTGCGACGGTAAAAACCGCAACCGAATCACATATGCATCAGCTTCGCCAGCATGCGCAGGAAAGCAGTATTATATTGTACGAAGCCGATATTCGCGTTGCCGATCGCTACTTAATGGAGCGCTTTGTGTATGGTGCGGTGGAATTTCTGGCTCCGCAAGATTTCGACGATACGCCTCAGATCGTTATAGAAAATGCGCAAATCAGACCCTGTCAATTCAGAACCACATTTACATCACTTAGCATAGACATCGAATGCAATGAGCATGAAGAACTCTTTAGCATTGCGTTAGCCGGTGAAGGACTCAACGTTGTGCTGCTACTATGCCCACCACATTTTGTTGGGCAAACATTGCAGGGACAAGAAGACAGCGAGTACGAGCTCATTACCGTTGAATCAGAAAAAGTACTGCTTGAAGCATTTGTTTCTTATCTTACATCCTACGACCCAGATATCATTTTAGGCTGGAATGTTAAACAGTTCGATATGGCGGTACTTGAACGCCGCGCTAGGGCTAACTCGCTAAAGTATGCTATCGGCCGCCATGGCAGAGAGGCTTCTGTAAGACAGTGGGAGGATCAAACCCTCGTTGATGTGCCAGGACGATGCGTTATTGATGGTATCGAAGCACTAAAAACAATGACTTATCAATTCGAGTCGTTCTCGCTCGATCACGTATCTGAAGAACTGCTTGGCGAAAATAAGCTTATTCAGGCTGCAGACAAGCTTGAAGCGATAAAGCGTCTTTATCATAGCGACCCTGTTGCACTCGCTAACTATAACTTTAAAGATACGGAACTGGTCAACCGCATTCAGGATAAAACCCAATTTATCGATTTTCTGGCGCTGCGCAGTATTCTTACCGGCCTAGATATGAGTCGCCCCGGAGGGTCAGTGGCCGCGTTTTTAAATGTGTACTTGCCTAAGCTTCACCGCAAGTCTTATGTCGCGGGGGTAAGACCTGAAAATGGAGGCTTGGCTAGTCCGGGTGGTTATGTCATGCGTTCCCAGCCAGGTTTATACAAGGACGTTTTAGTCCTCGATTTTAAGAGCCTGTATCCTTCCATCATTCGTACATTTAAAATCGATCCGTTTGGACTTGCAGAAGGGCTTAAGTCCCCCCACACGGCGATAGAAGGTTTTAAAGGCGCAGTATTTAGCCGCGAATCTCATTTTCTACCTTCTATCATTGAAAACCTTTGGCTTCAGCGCGACGAAGCCAAAAAACAGAAAGACGCACCGCGCTCTCAGGCCATCAAAATATTAATGAACTCCTTCTATGGTGTCCTTGGTAGTGGCGGCTGTCCCTTCTACGATCCTCGCCTGGCTAGCTCAATCACATTAAGGGGTCACGAGATCATGCAAACCACTGCGGGTTGGATTGAAGAACTGGGCTATACGGTTATTTACGGCGATACCGACTCAACATTTGTTCATGTAGAAGGGAATGATGCACTGGGTACGCCCTCAGAAACTGGACTTGAGCTCGCTAGCATTATTAATCGAAAGTGGACTGAGTTACTAAAAAGTGAGTTCGACATTGAATGCCACTTAGAAATTGAGTTTGAGTCTCACTTTTCTACGTTTTTTATGCCGACGATCCGAGGCTCTTCCGAAGGCAGCAAAAAACGTTACGCAGGAATGAAGGGCGGTGAACTTGTCTTTAAAGGCTTAGAAAATGTCCGCTCTGATTGGACGGTACTAGCTAAAACCTTCCAGTACGAGCTGTACAAAAAAGTGTTTACTGGACAGCCTGTTGAAGACTACATAAATAGCACGATAGCAGCGATAAAATCCGGTGAAATGGACCACGCTTTGGTCTATAAAAAGCGCCTTCGAAAGCCTTTATCGTCGTATTCAAAGTCGCTGCCTCCCCACGTAAAAGCAGCGCGCTTAGCGGATGAGCAGTATAAAGAACAAGGATTGCCTCTTCGCTATCAGTTTAATACGACCATTGCCTATGTCATTACAGTACAGGGCCCTCAAACCGTAGAGACCGCAACGGCTCCTCTTCAATATGACCACTATATTGAAAAGCAAATCCAGCCCATTGCCGATAGCATCTTGCCTCTTATCGGCCTGAATTTTGAGACAATAGCGAACGATCAACTCTCACTGTTTTAATCTCATTAATGGGGTTCTATCTATATCTGAGATCAGCTTAAGTTTGACGTATGAAGATCTTGCAAACACTGCGACAATTTAACATAGCAATAGCATTGCAATCCTCGCCTTATATTTTTATTACCTCACTAAATCAGTTAGTTATGCATTTGGCACATTCAATGAATATTGAATTACGTAAGTCATTAGCGGTGTCAGATTGAAACTTTCTTCCAATCTGCACCTATGTTGAGGTCTGTGGACCTAGTGGTTAGGGCAATTGAACGCCCGAGTTCACTGTAAAAGCCAGAAGGAATTTGATTATGAAGATCACAAAACTAAGTATGATTACCAGTGCTGTTATTGCTGCAACACTATCTGCTTCAGCAGTAGCAGGCCACCACGAAGAGAAGATCTCGATGGGATTTAACGCAATGGACAAGGATGGAAACGGCTATATCGTCGGTTCAGAGTCTTCTGGCGTTATTGACAGTAAGCTTCTCGCAAAAATGGATACCGATGGTGACAGCATGATTAGCCGTGTTGAATTCAACAAGTTTGTTGATGAAAAACCATCAATGTTTAGCGACGACATCATTACTCAGGCGAAAACTGAAGGCACCAATGACGCTCTACTCTCGGAAAAGGGCAACCCTGAATTATTCTCTAAAGCAGACGGTGAAATGATATCAGAGAAGAATAAGGAGCTTCGTACTGAAATGTCAGCCACAGCAGACAATAAGTTTACTGAAATCGATGTAGACAGCGACGGTAAGCTAACAGCCGAGGAGTTAAAGGTTGCACATGTCGAAGGTGACTTTGAGATGATGGACGAAAATGGCGATTCTTACGTTACCCGTATGGAATATCGTGCCTACTTCGAAGGTATTGAGTCTGAATAGACGCTCACCTCTCGTAAAGTAAAAATTTTTAGGAAGCCTCCTTCGTCGGAGGCTTTTTTGTTTCATTAAAGTCGAGAAAATTTTCTTTAGACATCAAATACGTTGTCACTTTTGGTTATTGTTCTCCTTTCAGCGTGTACGACGAGTTACACAAATTCATCGTTGAATAACCCCATATACGACTAACATCTTGTCGACAAAACCCGTTTGCAACAATATTGTTAATAAAGATTGAATTATTTGTTTTATTCGTTGCGTATTCAGCATTTACTGCAATTGTTGCCATTGGTTATTTGGAACCAAAAGCCGAAACAGCCAACTCTATTATTTATATATAAATCAGATGCGTACGCGCATGGAGGCAAGATATGATGGAATCAAAATTTACACCGAACTCACTACTCCCTCTTCAGAAAAGTGAGTTTACTGGCTCTGATGACGCTGAGCTGACGTCGCTCACTATCGGTCAGTATTTCAAAAATGTTGTCGACAATTATGGCGATAACCCAGCGATTATTGTAAAACATCAAGACGTTAGCTGGACCTATCAGCAGTATTGGTATGAAGTAGAACGTGTTGCTTGCGGCTTACTTGCAAACGGTGTAGAACCTGGCGACCGTGTGGGTATATGGTCTCCGAACAATATCGAATGGTCGATCGTACAGATGGCCACTGCGCGAATCGGGGCGATCATGGTATGCCTGAACCCTGCTTATCGTCCTGATGAATTAGCGTTTGCCATTAATAACGTTGCCGTAAAATACTTAGTCATGGCGCAGTCATTCAAGCAGTCAAATTACGTCGCCATGTTGAAAGAGCTTGCGCCAGAAATCGACAGCCAAGATAAGAACACACCAAAGCGTCCTCTAACGCTTGCTAAGTTGCCTTCACTTAAATATGTATACACTATTGGCGATAAGCCTGTAGAAGGATTACAGGCTTTTTCTGCATTACAAATAGAACCAACGGAAGCGCTTAAATCTCAGTTGGAGGCCGTTGAATCGAACCTTAGCGCGGATGATAACATCAATATTCAGTTTACCTCTGGCACGACGGGAAATCCGAAAGGCGCAACGTTAACGCACCGAAACATTCTAAATAATGGGCTATTAGTATCACAAGCAATGAGGTTCACACACAAAGACAAACTTTGTATTCCCGTTCCGCTTTACCACTGCTTTGGAATGGTATTGGGCAACTTAGTTTGCTTAGCATCAGGTGCATGCGCAGTATTCCCCGGGGAGTCATTCGACCCTGAGACAACACTCCGTACAGTAGAAGAAGAAAAGTGCACGGGATTACATGGCGTACCAACCATGTTTATTGCCGAACTCGAACTATCCAACTTCAAAGCTTTTGATCTATCAACACTAAGGACAGGTGTCATGGCAGGTAGTACCTGTCCAGAAGAGCTCATGCGAAAGGTTCATAGTGAATTTCATATGACAGAAGTCGTCATAGGTTATGGTCAGACAGAGTGTAGCCCTATCAATCATATTACTGACATTGACTCGCCATTTGAAAAGCAGGTCAAAACCGTAGGACGCGCTATGCCCCATACAGAAGTGAAGATCATAGATCCCCAAGGCAATACGGTGCCTATTGGCGAACCGGGTGAGATTTGTGCAAGAGGCTACTGTGTTATGAAAGGTTATTGGGGTGATGAGGTTAAGACGAAAGCCACCATAGACGATGAAGGTTGGCTCCATTCTGGTGATCTCGGAGAAATGGACGAAAAAGGCTATGTCACAATAGTTGGTAGGATAAAGGACATGATTATTCGCGGTGGCGAAAACATTTATCCAAGAGAAATTGAAGAAGTCTTATATCAGCATGCGGATGTGTCAGACGCCGCTGTCTTTGGTATTCCTGACAACAAATATGGCGAGCAAGTATGCCTATGGATTAAGGCAAAGGAAAATCGACATATAGACGAAGATCAGATACGCGACTACCTTAAATCCAAACTAGCCTACTTTAAAGTACCCAAATACATCAGCGTAGTTAAAGAGTACCCCATGACGGTAACAGGGAAGCTTCAGAAGTTTAAAATGCGCGAATACATGATAGAAACACTGAAGAAGCAAGCCCTACAAACCGAAGCATAACCCCATTATTTCTGTTTTCCAAACGCAAAAAACCCGCCGTAA
>NZ_BJKJ01000010.1:0-143534 GCF_006538305.1 Alteromonas sp. KUL17 | reverse complement strand
AGTGCGAATACGCCCGTTTTTCAATACTTGCCTTCCCAAAATAGCCGAGGAACCGGATAGTTGGATTAATAATAATTTCCAACTACTGGAGTTATTGCATGAGCTTTTTGAAAGATAATAGGTATGATTCCCAGTGCAGATTGTTCTCTATCAACCAGTGCCCACGTACTGCTTTAGCCAGTTGCTCCTCGGTGAGTAAGGATGAGCTGATGTGATAGCGACAATTCGATTCCGGTGCGTTTCCTGTCGCCCGAATGATAATGATATGCCTAGCGTGGTTAATTGAGACCATTGAGGAAAGGCAGCCGATACTTCTCCAGCGGGTAACGTGTAATAAACGCGACCTTCTATTTTTCCACAATTGTTCTCCAGCGCGATTGGTCCAAGTGGCGATTAACGAATATCAATGAACGTGTTTTCAACGCCTCAAAGAGTTACCCTTTATTACCTTTAAGCGTGTACAGGTAATCGCCTTCTTTGCCTACTATTGTGTCAGCAATCTCTGTTTAACACCCCATGGCATTAATATATACTAGGGGGTCTCTATCGATAAGCTCTGGTATCGCAGTAATTTCACTGGATTTATTGGCTGTTTTGAGTTGACCAAGCACCATTTGATTGGCGTACGCAGAGGAATTCACCATATGGATAGTCACTTGACGCTCATCTCGTAAGTATGACCCTCGCAGTATTTTTTCATCACTGGCAATCACATCTCCGTCTGCCATGTCGTGGACACTACGCATCCAGCCAATGAAGCAGTCGCTAAATTGCTCTGGGTCGATACATGAAATGTATACGCGCTATAGTGTCATCAACGGAAATACCATCAAGCAGGAAACCGTGTTTCTTAAACCAATCATGATGACCATCGGTCATAAAACTGAATATCAGCCCCTGCAATCACACCATATAAGGTGACAAATAAGTCATCATGCAGAGAGTAGGCGTTTTTTGCGGATTGAAGATGGTCGACTAACGCGCTGAAATGTGTGGTGAAGGATTCAAAAAACAAGGTAAACTCTTTGGAAGGGAAGTATAAGATCATAGCTAGATGAAAGCGTCAAATATATCGAAAATCGCCCGAATTAGTGACAACATCCTGCTTACAACGCCATTACATTGGCTGAAATAGGAAATTTGACGTTCAAAAGTTAAACTAGCAGTACAAAGTCTCAACCCAGACCTAAATTTCAGGGCTTATTCGCTGCTTCCCTTACAGTTTCAGGCAGTTCTGGCAATGCACTTTTGGGAAGTAAGAAGGTTGCCATGTTAAAAAAGTCTAAATATATACGATTAGACTCAGTGGTTTTCTTGAGGTAATGATGTCCTGACGATCCACCAGTGCCAATTTTAGTGCCCAGCATTCGCTGAACCATCATTGCGTGACGATAGCGCCATATAGTGAGTTGCTCGTCTATCTCTGTGAGTGCAGTAATAAGCTGAAACGGCAGATTAAAGATAGGCTCTTCAGAGTACTGCTTTATAAATAATGCAGAAAGCAATGCTTTATGACTTAAGCGGAACTTGCCCTCGCCTCTTAACTTTTCAAACTGCGTATCATCAAACAACGCATCAAAGTTCTCCATCGTTGCTTGTAAGTCTTTTAGCTCTTGTCGCCGCTCTGTATCAGATAGCATGTCATTGGTTGAAATTGTATGATGGTCGTCTTTCAACATTTCGTCTGCCGCATTTTTATAATATTGCCAAAAATCGAAACCTTCCGTTTTTAGAAGCGGCATTCTTGACAGCCATTTGTCGACCAGCTCAAACAAACTGGGTTTGCTTTCAAGGGTTTCCAATAACGCTCTATCTTTATCAGTCAGACGGTTGTAGAAGCTTTGCTTATCAAAGTCGATTCTGAAATCACGCTTTAGGCCTAGTGATATTTCTAAACGCTTGAACTGTATACTTTGGAAGCCCGACGCGGGCACCAGGTAGTCCCTAAACGACAAAAACTGCTGTGGCGTCATGGTTTCCATGATAGCAATTTGATCGTTCATTAACTTTTGAATTTGTATGACTCGCTGTAAGCGATGCACCACTAGTGTTAGCTGCTGATCTTTAACTGTTTCTTGATTAAACGTATCAATTACTGCATTTAATTCATGAAGAACCTGCTTAAACCAAAGCTCATAAACTTGGTGAACAATAATGAACAGCATTTCTTCGTGCGCCGCGTCACCGTACTTCTCACTCTGTAAGTCCTGCGCCCCCAAGATCTTATCAAGCTGTAGGTAATCGCCGTAGTAGCAGGGCTCTATATTTTTTTTCATGTCGTTCTTGCCTTATTGCTTTGTTTAACTTCGTAATTCTATCACCGTCGACTCGACATCCACAGAATACAAGCTATACATTATAAGGATATATAGCCAAGGTTCGTGTTGTGCCATTTAGCTTGTATAAAAATGTGTCCAATTAATTGGACAAGCGCTGTATTTTCCGCACAACATATTTGCATACCACAGCACTTTTACGCAGGGCGCTAACAACAATTATAAGGGGAATGAACATGAAACTAGATGACGACATCCATAACTATTATGAACACCTGGTTTTAGAAAGAATCAGTAAGCTGGGGCTCGATACCACGAAAAGTCCTGATTACTTAGCAGACTTGTGCTGCCTTGCCTTAAATCAGGTTCCACCGCGTTATATCCGCTACGAAGTAGACATGGCGTTTTACCTGCCTCAGAGCGAACGAAATCAAATGGAAATGAATGTTGAGCATGCTATTAGTAAAGCACTCAAGTACTTAGATGAAATAGAAAAGACTAAAAATGAAGACGAATAAGGAATTTGGGTGGCGGGCCTCCAGCCACATCCCGGCACATGAGTCGTCTGCTGCGGCTGCTCCCTTCCAGGCCTGACCGGGTTCACAGAGTATCATTGCGGGAGGACCAAAAGCCCACCATAGAAAATCGCATTCAAAGCAAAGTCATTCGCCCCTGCTTGAGTGCGGGGCGCATTATGACTATTTGGTTGAGAGTTTTCAACCCTTTAAAGAAAATCTCTCTTCGGCAATAAGGTTGGCAACGCGGTTTGTCGCCGCCCCTTCTTGCTCTGCACGGGTATAAATTTCTTTTAGCGTTTCGCCGATTTGCTCAATATGTGCGCGAAGCGCTTCATTAGAACTCGATTCCATACGCTGATGAAAGATGTCGATAACGCCACCCGCGTTGATCACGTAATCTGGCGCATACAGAATGCCGCGTTGTTGAAGCAATTCACCAATATCTTCACGTGCAAGCTGGTTATTTGCAGCGCCTGCAATTACTTTGGCTTTGATTTCAGGCAATGACAGATCGTTAATGGCTGCACCCAACGCACATGGCGCTAACACATCCACATCTAAGCTCAGTATTTCTTCCGGCGCTACAGCTGTCGCACCAAATTCAGATACTGCTTTTTCAACACCTTCAGGATAGATATCCGCAACATAAAGCTTGGCACCGTGCTCATGCAAATGCTTTGCAAGACGGTAGCCAACGTGCCCCATACCTTGTATAGCAACACTGACGCCATCAAGGCTGCGCTTCAAGCCGTACTCTACCGTCGCCTTCAATCCCACAAACACACCGTATGCTGTAGACGGAGCCGGGTTTCCGTCAGGTACTTCGCCCGCATAGTGGTATTTAGCATTAACACCAGCGATGTAATCCGACTCGGTTGCCATAGTTTGCAAGTCCGTTACTGAAATACCAGAGTCTTCAGCAGTGAAATACTTGCCGCCCAATGATTCAACAAACTTGCCCATTGCCTTCATCATTTCTTGCGATTTAGCCTTACGAGGGTCGCCGATGATCACAGATTTACCGCCGCCAAGCTCCAAGTTAGCCATGGCTGCTTTATACGTCATCCCCTTTGACAGTCTCAACACATCGGTCAATGCCTCACCACTATTTACATAGGGCCACATGCGACAACCGCCAAGTGCTGGCCCCAGATTGGTATTGTGTACAGCAATAATGGCGCTCAAGCCCGCCTTCTCGTCATGATAAAACGCAACGTGTTCGTGATTATTGAACTCCGGGTGATCAAAAACTGACATATTTTCCCTATTAATACTGTGATGAATTAAAGCCTACCCAAGGTCTAGCTGTCACGAAAACGAAACGCCGCTCATTTGGGATGATGTGAGAGTCTGAAGATGATTTGCGGTACACTTATCGGCCTCGCAAAGATCAGCAACATTTTGCCAAGTGTATCCGATTGTTTTGAGGACAGGCCTTGCAAAGTTTGTTAATGAAATTTACAAACTGAAACGCAATAGAATTGATTACAATTTTTCTAGGACAGCTATCCTAGAATTTTTTTTGATATATAATAAACATCATAAAAACGACGGAAACAGTGTTAATGAAATTGGATAAATTTGACCGTGAGATTTTGCGCGTACTTCAGCAAGACGCCACGGTGTCGATGGCAGATTTAAGCCAGCGTGTTGGATTGTCGCATACTCCGTGCTGGAGACGTGTCAAACGAATGGAAGCCGACGGCATCATTCTTGGTAAAGTCACATTGCTAAACAGCAAAAAGCTGAATTTAGGTGTGTCGGTCTTTATCTATGTCACGTTGAAAAACCATGACGGTGACTCGCTAACCGATTTTGAAAATGCCGTACAAAACATCGATGAAATCGTGGAATGTCATACCACCAGCGGTGAAAAAGACTATTTACTAAAAGTGATAGTGGAAAGTATTGAAGAGTACGAATTCTTACTTAAAACGAAATTAACTCACCTGCCTCTTGTCGATCATTTAAGCTCAACCTTCGCCTTGAAGCAGGTGAAAAACACCACCGAGCTACCGATTAAACGCCAATAACTCAAAAAATGGGGTAAGAGTACATTTCTACTCTCCCCCGTCAGTCTAAGTGGCGTCTATTTGATTTTCGGGCTTAGCCCGCTCAAAAGCATCTAACTCGTTACAGTTCTTCGCTATCTTACTAATTAAAGGGTAGCGACTCATATCGACGTTAAAACGTTGCGCATTATACACTTGGGGTACTAAGCAAATATCAGCCAGCGTAACATCGAAATCAAAGCAGAACTTTCCGGCTTGGGTCTGAAGACGCTTTTCAATGCCGTCGAACCCCAGCGTTATCCAGTGGGATGCCCACTTCGCCACATCATCTTGTGACGCCTCAAAATTCCCTTTTAGCGCATTCAGTACACGTAGATTACCCAAAGGCTGAATATCACACGCGATATCTTGTGCTAGCGCTCTGACTCTGGCTCTCTCTGTTCGATGTTCAGGAACCAGCTGGTGTTCGCCTTCATACCGTTCATCAAGATATTCGATGATTGATAACGATTGATTCAAAATAATATCTTCGTCTTCGTCAACCAAAGTAGGGACAAGGTGCGCAGGATTGAGACGCGTATATTCGCTACTGTGCTGCTCGCCACCGTTGTTTACAAGATGTACAGGTACATACTCGTACTCAACCCCTTTCAAATTCAGCGCAATCCGCACGCGGTAAGAGGCGGTCGAACGCCAATAGCCGTAAAGTTTTATACTCATGGTACTACCACACCTATTAAACGTTTTTGGTAGGAGTGCAGGGCTTTGATGAATCTAAACGCTCTACTCTCTCTTATAATGATAGTGGGGAAAACAGCAACGTGCCTACTGAGTAAACCACGTTATTACCCCACACTACTTTTCATTTTAAAATTTTAGCTAAGCGGTTTAACTTGCTGTTCAATGGCGCCAAAAACAGAGTGGCCTTCTTTATCTAGCATTTCTATGCGAATACGATCGCCAAACTGCATGAAAGGAGTAGAAGGTTTGCCGTCTCGAATAGTCTCAATCATGCGCACTTCTGCAATACATGAATAACCCACACCGCCTTCAGCGATGGCAGAACCATGATCTGTACCCTGTTTATTAGACACTGTACCCGAGCCGATGATAGCACCTGCACCTAGGTTTCTGCTCTTGGCGGCGTGCGCGACTAGCTGACCAAAATCAAACGTCATGTCCTGACCCGCTTCAGGCTTACCGAATAGTTCACCATTGTAGGTTGAACGCAAAGGCAAGTGAACTTTGCTATCTTTCCACGCATCACCTAATTCATCTGGTGTTACAGCAACCGGAGAAAAGCTAGACGCAGGTTTTGATTGGAAGAAGCCAAACCCCTTCGCCAATTCGCCTGGGATTAACCCTCTAAGTGACACGTCGTTAACTAACATAATAAGTCGAATGCGCTCTGAAGCTTGTTCAGGCGTACACGCCATAGGAACATCATCGGTAACAACGGCGACTTCACCTTCAAAATCGATTCCCCAATCATCACTTGGAAGTATGATGTCATCCTCGGGTCCAATAAAGTCATCGGAACCACCTTGATACATCAATGGGTCAGTCCAAAAGCTTTCCGGCATTTCTGCATTACGCGCCTTTCGCACCAATTCCACATGGTTCACGTAAGCACTTCCATCAGCCCATTGGTAAGCTCTAGGCAGAGGCGACTCACAGCGAGATGCGTCAAACGGCACGCTGTCACACGCATTGTCATTTAGCGCTTGGTATTTCATCTGTAGCTGAGGGGCAATCTCTTTCCAATTATCCAATGCGTCTTGCATCGTTTTCGCAATGTCCTGTGCACTGCATGCTCGAGAAAGGTCCTTCGACACTACCATTAGGCAGCCATCTCGGGTTTCATTCTTATAGGTTGCTAGTTTCATTGTTCTTTCCTCGAAAAATTATTCATCAGCTTGGCGCTCTTGTCTTTTATTAATACGTTCTGAATAAAAGACCTATATCTTTTTACGCGGCAGCATCACACACAATTCCATGATTATAGTTATGCCACTAGTTGGTGTGCGTTGAGAAGTGATCTGTTGACGAAGTTTTATTTGGCTGTAAGAAAGGATGTACGCTAGTAAGCCTCTATTGAGCAGGTATAGCGCTGCCCGCTTGCTCCGTGGGCGATGTAAATTTATCGTAACAGATGAATTGATATTGCTATGAGGTACAAAAACGCATTAACGATATAAAAATTGGCGTTGACCATTTGCCATTTTTACTTTGCTAAACGACGTCAAATATACTTGGTCACATTGACCTTCACCCTATGGCAAAGGTCAATGCTCCCATATAATTAAAGCTTTACCGTTGCCTTGTTAATGCCGTACTCACGTAATTTATTTGCAATTGCCGTATGACTTAACCCCAGTTTTTTAGCCAATTGACGGGTACTTGGGTAGGAAGGATATAACCGCTTGAGCAAGTCCTTTTCAAACTTCTTCACTTCTTCGTCTAATGTGCCGTCAAAGTTTTCGTCAATATAAGTGACGCTTGGCGCACAACTTGGAAGCTGAATGTCTTCCTTGGTAATCTCCTTACCGTCAAGGAGTGATAACGCGCGATACAACGCATTCTGTAGCTGTCTCACATTACCCGGCCACGGGTACTGCTGCAGAAAATCAACACAGGATTTACTGAGTTTCGCAGGACGGCGACCTAACTTGGTACTGTGTTGAACGATGAAAGACTCGGCTAGAGGAACGATATCCTGCCTTCTGTCTTTTAAAGAAGGCATAACCAAACTTAGTACGTTTAAGCGGTAGTACAGTTCTTTTCTAAATCGTCCTTCTTCTACAAGCTGGCCTAAGTCACGACAGGTGGTGCAAATAAATCGCACGTCTACCTTAACTGGCTCAGAATCCCCTACTCTTCTAAATTCGCCGTCTTCCAGAACGCGGAGCAGTTTAGCTTGAAGCTGAGAAGACATATCAGCAATTTCATCGAGAAGAAGCGTACCGCCTTTTGCTTGCTCTAATAGCCCCACTTTTGCATTAGGCTGATTGAACGCCCCCGCTGCGTAACCGAATAATTCGGTTTCTGCCACGCTGTCAGGTAAAGACGCGCAGTTTAAAGCTAAAAATGCACCTTCACTGCGACGGCTAGACTGGTGACAGGCTCTGGCAATCATTTCCTTGCCTGTGCCTGTTTCACCAAAAATTAAAATAGGTGCATCCAAATCAGCTATTCGCTTGGCTTCATGAACGACTCGCTTCATAAACGGAGACTGAGTGACAAAGCGGTCAAAGCTATCAGTGGGAGACTGGTGGAACGCGGTAAATTGCTGTCCTAGTCGCATCTCTGATTTTAATATCACCACAGCACCTGCCATGATCATATTCTGCTCGCCGTCAGGCACGGTAATAGGCAGCATATCGGCTAGGTAATCCTGTTGAATAAACTTCACTTTCGAAGACTGAGGGCCAGGCGATTTACCGTCCATCCATTTAGTAAAGTTAAAGCCTTTCACAACTTCGCCAATTTCAATGCCTTCTATTTCGCTACTCGGAATTTCTAGCCCCGCGCATACCGCTTCATTGCATAGCAAGATATTGCCTTTGGCGTCGATAGAAAACACAGGGTCGGGCAACGTTCTTAAAATAGCGGAAAGCTGATTTTTTTCACGCTCTCCTGGCATGAAAAGCGTCGTCTTCACATCGTCGATACCATCGATGCGGCGAATTTGAGGCATGAGGTGTTGAAAATCTGCAAATTCGATATTGGGAAAATTAAGGAAAATTTTTCCCGCAGGGTCAATTTCAATACCGCGTAAATCTATTTCTTTAGTAACGAGAATATCTAAAACATCTTGAGTGATACCAAGACGGTCCTGACAGCTTATTTCTAGACGCATAGGGTGTTACAGCTATTTTGTAAACATATATGTACAGAATATCATACTTTTACAAAAAGATAACAAGATAAATGTTACAGATGGTTAAATTTGCGATGAATCACACATTTAAGAACGCGCAGAGAGCATGATAAAAAGGCCGTGCATACCAAATAAAAAAGATGCCGCTTCAATGAGCGGCATCCTATATAAAACACATTTAATTAACAATAGTGTTAACTGGCTTTTTTCTCTTTAGGTGGGAAAAGTGGGGAAAATAGCCCTAAAGACTTCGCTTCTTCTACGAGTGCCATAATATCCATTTCCGCTAATTCAAACAGATGGTCGAATTCCGGTAAGATATAATAAAGAGGCTGCATAATATCGATACGATAAGGTGTTCTTAATGCATCAATAGCAGTGAGCGGGTTACGCAGAGGTGTGTCGCTGTCTAACGCATATATTGTCTCGCCAGGAGAAGATAAGATGCCTCCACCGTATATCTTCAATTCATCTTTGGCGCTAACCAATCCAAACTCTACGGTGAACCAATAAAGACGAGCAAGATAAACTCGGTCTTCTTTGCTGGCAGCAAGGCCCAACTTTCCATAAGTGTGAGTAAAATGAGCAAATGCAGGATTCGTTAGTAGCGGACAATGACCGAAAACTTCATGGAAAATATCCGGCTCCTGCAAATAATCGAATTCTTCTCTGGTGCGTATAAAAGTGGCAACAGGAAATTGCTTATTCGCCAGTAATCTGAAAAATTCGCCAAAATTAATTAACGCAGGCACTTCAGCTGTTTGCCAACCCGTTTTCTCCATCAGTACTTTGTTGATGTCGGGTAGCTGAGGGATTTCCTTTTCATTTAACTTCAACAAATCAAGCCCGTCCAAGTATTCTTGGCACGCTCTTTCTTTCACCAGCGGAATTTGTCTCGCATAAAGTTCAGACCAAATTTGGTTCTCTTCGTCTGACCAATGGATAATGCCATTCTCGTCAGATTGTCTCGACTGGTATTGCGTTGATTTTGGCATAACTTCTGTAACCAATAAGAGTTGAAAAACTTGTTTATCAGTCTAATGAAATTCGCGACGTCGAAAAGTGTAAGCCCTTACGAGCGACTCGATTTTGCTGTAACAGGAATTTTACAAAACCAAGTAAACGCATTGTTTTATATACCAAAAAGCCGCTCATTACGAGCGGCTTCATTCAAGTTTGCTTGGTGCGCCATCGCCAATTAAAGACGGCTAATTTCTTTATTGAGTTGATATTCGCGAGACGTTACATAAGTTTCCATTTTACGAAGTCGAACTTCTGCTTTTTCAAAACGATTACGAATATCGTGAAACGCTTGTTTTGGTGGCTCGCCCGCCTGCCAAACTTTCGTTTTCACTTCCACTTTTGGGCTTTTAACCTGACCACCGTTGGGATTTGTCCATCCCTTACCTTTTGAGAAAACAGGTTGCGTTGGTGCATTTCTTAACCCAACAGGTTTTTTATCGAGGATGAACCAAGCTGCAATGTATGCAACAAAGATGAAAGGTCCGGCTAACAAGAAGAAACCTGTTACAACTAAAATCCTTACTAACCAAGTTTCTAAGCCGAAATATTCAGCTACACCCGAGCACACGCCTGCAATTCTTGCATTTTCTGGGTTGCGATAGAGCTGCTTACCGTTTCTCATGCTCTATTCCTCCACTCAGGTGCCTCGCTGTCTAAAATGGCCTCTAGAGTTTCAATGCGTTCGCTCATTTTCTCGGCTTTCTCGGCTAAGTCTTGCAAAGATGCGTGCTCTTCTGCACTCAATCCCTGATTCACTTGCTTCTTGCTTCGATAGTGTAATATTAGCCAAATTGGAGCAACGAATATTGAAAACACCACAAGGGGCATCACCAACATTGCAATCGTACCTTCATCCATCTCAATCTCTCCTACAAACTCTGATGTAATTACCCTCCTTCCGATTTCACATCCGGAGGGTACACCCTATTCTTATTATTCTGATTTTTCGGTGCTTGTGTTTGCACCTTTTACTTTCGCTTTAAGCGCAGCAAGTTCGTCTTCAACTTTGTCACTGGCCTCTAGTTCAGCAAACTCATCCTGTAACGTTTTCTTACCTAGATCGTAAGCTTCAACCTGCGACTCAAGGTCATCGATTTTACGCTCATATTGCTCAAAGCGTCCCATCGCATTATCTACTTTAGTGCTATCCAGCGTCTTTTTCACTTCAAGACGAGAGCTTGCAGTTTTCTGGCGCATAATAATCGCTTTTTGGCGACTCTTCGCATCCGCTAGCTTTTCTTGAAGCTGACCAATTTCATCCTGAAGTTTGCTGATTTGCTCATCAACAATAGCCAGCTCTTTACTTAACGCTTCAGCAGCTTCTGCAGACTTCTTCTTTTCCTGCAGCGCAGCACGCGCCAAGTCTTCTCTGTCTTTGCTCAAAGCAAGCTCAGCTTTGGCTTCCCAGTCACTTGCATCGCTTTCATACTTTGCAATTTGATTAACAATTTCTTTTTTGTTGGCTAAGGTCTTTGCTGATGCTGAGCGCACCTCAACCAATGTGTCTTCCATTTCCTGAATGATTAATCTAACCATTTTCTCAGGATCTTCCGCTTTATCTAAAAGCGCATTAATATTCGAATTCACAATATCTGTAAAACGCGAGAAGATACCCATAATAATTACCTCTTGCTAAAAATGGTAAGTGTTTAAAAAACACCACACTTGATAAATAGGTTACTCTTAGTATTAGTTGTATTCAATATGCTTGCCAACTTTATAACTGTGCTAACCTGCTATTTTTCATACACTTTTTATAAGTTCAAATAATACTCGTTTCTCAATATGTTTTGTTCTACACTATTAATTGGTCGAAATGACTAACTTTTGAGGGATTTAATGAGTAGGTATCGACAGCAAGACAATTTACTTGGCCAAGCGAATAGTTTTCTAGAAGTTTTAGAGCAAATTTCACAAATTGCACCGCTAGATAAACCTGTGCTGGTAATAGGTGAGCGAGGCACAGGTAAAGAGCTTATTGCCGCGCGACTTCACTTCTTATCTAAGCGCTGGGATCAGAACTATATTAAGCTTAATTGTGCTGCCTTAAGTGAAAGCCTATTGGAGAGTGAATTATTCGGTTATGAAGCAGGTGCGTTCACCGGTGCCTCAAAACGCCGCGAAGGTCGCTTTGAAGTGGCCCACAACGGCACCTTATTTCTTGATGAACTGGCTAATACTTCTGGCCTTATTCAGGAGAAGCTACTGCGCGTGGTCGAATATGGCGAATTTGAGCGCGTTGGCGGAAGCAAGTCAGTAAAAACTGACGTACGCCTTATTGCAGCTACAAACGAAGACTTACCCGCGCTTGCCGATGCAGGTGAATTTCGTGCAGACTTACTCGACCGACTTGCCTTTGACGTAATTACCATTCCTCCGCTACGCGAGCGTAGGGAAGATATCATGATGTTGGCAGAGAACTTTGCTATTAATATGGCCCGTGAAATGGAAATGGAATTATTCAGCGGCTTTACAGAGAAGGCGAAGCGGACCCTTCTTGATTACGATTGGCCAGGCAATATACGTGAACTAAAGAACGTGGTCGAACGTGCAGTTTATCGAACAAATAATCCTCATCTGCCCGTACATGAAATCGTTCTTGACCCCTTTGAGTCAGCTTATCGCCCTAAAGGTAGAGTGAAGACCAATGACAGAGTGAATACGTCCGACTCACCCGTTATTCAATCCCCTTCAGAGGCCGCTGCCACCAATGAACGCATTGAAAGTGCAGACATTACGCCACTGGCACCAGTGAAAAAGCCAGAAATTGTTGAATATCCCATAGATTTGAAAGAACGTTCTCAACAACATGAGATAGATATGATAAAACAGGCACTTGCTGACAGTCAGTTTAATCAGAAGAAGACTGCTGAAAAATTGAGCCTGACGTATCATCAGCTGCGAGGCTATCTCAAAAAACTATAACTTACTAGATTCTTCCGCGGAAAGCGTCGAGGCGTAAAGCATGTCCCATGGTTTGGTAAAGCGTTTGTCATTATGTATATGTACAGCGCTTCTTGTTGCATCCTGTGCTAAGCAGAACAAACAAGCGTTTTACAATACGGGTATTATATACTGCTCTGAAAGCAATCCAGTTACCTTCAATCCGCAGCTAGATACATCAAGTACAACGTCAGATGCATCTTCACACCAACTCTACGACAGATTGCTCGATTTCGACCCTGAGTCTGGCCGCATCGTGCCTAGTTTGGCGAGTAGTTGGTTAGTGAGTGATGACGGTCTTACCTACGCTTTTCAACTGAGAAAGGATGTATGGTTTCACAATACGCGCTACTTCACGCCAACACGAAACTTTAACGCCGACGATGTTATCTTCAGTATAGACAGATGGCGCCTACGCTCCCATCCATACCATTACGTATCTGGTGGGCGCTATCCCTACTTCGAAAGCATAGGCCTTGCACAAAATATCGCGTCGGTAGAGCGCGTAAACGGCTACCGCGTTGAAATTACACTTAAGCGCAGGGATAGCTCATTTTTGGCAAATCTAGCAACCGATTTCGCCGTTATCTTATCAGAAGAATATGCTAACCAGCTGGCACAGACCGGCACGCCGGGCAAAATCGATGAGCTTCCAGTAGGTACTGGCCCCTTTAAATTCGATAGCTATCGCAAAGATCATTTCATTAAGTTCCTGCGCCACGACAACTATTGGCGTGACCAAATGGAAGATGCGCCTACGAGTGATGAAGCCCTAAGCGATAACAATACTGTAGAGAGTGCCAACCAAGAAGTGGAAAATGGCCAAGGTGGCGAAGATACTGTTCAAGATGGTACAGCACAAAACGGTGACGAAACGCGCCCTGTTGTAGAGCAGCTTATATTCGACATTACGCCAAGAAGCTCACTGAGACTGGCTAAATTAATGACAGGTGAATGTGACGCTACCGCTTTTCCTGCACAGACTGAACTTGAAGTGATTCGGGCAAAAGAAGATCTGACGCTAGCGGAAAAACCAGGACTAAACATTGGATTTTGGGCGTTTAACACTCAACGTCCTCCTTTTGATAACCCAGATGTAAGACGTGCGCTAGCGGCCGCAATCGATAAGAACACATTGCTAGAAGCGGTGTATTTTGACAGTGCTACTAGAGCTAAGACCCTGCTGCCTGCGGCAAGCTGGGCGTTTCAAAATGACGCAGACGATACCGCCTACAATCCAGTTCTAGCGCGCAAATTATTAGCTGACGCCGGAGTTAAGGCCGGCTTTTCTATGACGATATGGGCTATGCCTGTTGAACGCTCTTACAATCCTAACGCAACAAAGATGGCCGAGCTCATTCAGCGTTATTTGCGTGATGTAGGCGTAGAAGCAACCATTGTCAGTTACGATTGGACTACCTTCAGACGCCATCTTCAGGAAGGCCTGCACGACTCGGTATTAATTGGTTGGTCTGCCGACAACGGAGACCCAGATAACTTCTATCGTCCGCTATTGAGCTGTGGCGCTATACCCTCAGGTACAAATCGTGCCATGTGGTGCAGTGAAGACTACGATAAGTTACTCAACGACGCTCTTCAGACAGATGATATTGAAGAACGCACAGCCATATACCGGCAAGTTAACCGATTATTATACGAACGCCTTCCTCTTGTTCCCATCGCACATGCCTATCGCTATCAGGCATACAGGAATGAACTAGAAGGAATGACCATTAATCCCTTTGGCGGTGTACGCTTTGGTGGAGTAAAAAAAGCACTGTGATCCAGATCCTCGTAAGATACTGCACTTTATTTATATTAACGCTTTTGGTGTTAGCGATTATGTCGTTTTCACTCGCCTACCTTTTTCCAGGCGATACACTTGAAAACCTAACAGGGCTCGTGCCGCAAAATGAAATTCAACGCGCGGCATTGGAGCGGCAATTTAAACTAGATCAGCCCTATATTTTCCAGTTTTTCTATTATGTAGGCAATTTGCTCACTGGTGACTGGGGATACAGCTTTACGTCAGGCCTGCCGTTAAGAGAAGAGGTAGGTATTGCGATGCCAGCCACAATAGAACTGGCAACCTATGCCATGTTGATGGCGTTATTCATTGGAATACCGCTTGGTTATTATGCGGGGATTCGCAGCTATTCAACGTCGGATCACCTAATAAATAGTGCAAGTATAACAACCTATTCTTTTCCTGTTTTTTGGTTTGCGCTCCTGCTTATATTGGTTTTCAGTTTGCAGCTAGACGCTGCACCGCTGTCGGGTCGTATCAGTTTGCTTTATAACATCGAACCCGTGTCAGGCTTTATTCTCATTGATATATTATTGTCTGACATAGAAAACAAGACCTTAGCCTTCAAGGATGCGTTATCGCACTTAGCATTACCTACGTTTGCCATTGGTGCTATCGCCACCGCTTCGATGATACGTATAACAAGACGTTCTGTTATAGACGTGAAACACCGCCCCTATATCGCTGCAGCAATATCTAGAGGCCTTTCAAGTTGGCAGATATTCTTTCGTCATATTCTGCGCAACGCGTTACTGCCCATTTTACCGCTAATGGCGATACAAATTACGACATTAATAACGAACGCGATGATTGTCGAAACCTTGTTTTCTTGGCCGGGGATCGGTAATTGGCTGATTCAAGCTATTTATCAGCGAGATTACCCTGCCCTTAGAATTGGTATGATGGCAGTATCCACGGTAGTAATTACACTCACGATTCTCGTTGATTTGTTTAACCGAATGATTGACCCAAGCAGAGAGAAATACGAACGTGCCACAGTTTAGTTTATACGACGAAGAATTCCATCCGTCGCCGTGGCAACGGACTTGGGCATCATTTAAAGCGAGCCACATCGCCATGCTTGGCCTGATTATGCTGGCGTTGTTTGTTGTTTGCGCGCTGTTCGCACCAATCATCACTCCCTATGATGCCGTGGAACAAAATATCGACGGACTGTTAATACCGCCTAGCTGGTTAGCTAATGGCTCTATATCGCACATTTTCGGTACTGATGCGTTGGGTAGAGACCTATTTACCCGCATAATTTATGGGTGTCGCATCACACTAGGCTCCGCATTCATTACTGTTGTGCTTGCCATGTTAGTCGGCGTTAGCCTTGGGACCTTTGCTGGCATGCTGCGAGGTGTTCGCTCAAGTATCGTCAACCACTTACTCGATGCACTTATGGCCATCCCCACGCTACTTATTGCGATTATTATCGTTGCAATATTGGGTACCGGTCTGGTTAACAGCATGTGGGCAATTACTCTTGCACTTATTCCACAGTTTGTGCACCACACAAGAAGTTTTGTGCGCGCCGAAATGAAAAAAGAATATATAGTGGCGTCTAAATTGGACGGTGCCAGTAGATGGCAACTTTTTGTTCATTCTATACTACCCAACATGACCGAAATGCTGGTTGTACAGGGCACGCTTGCACTTTCTATTGCCGTTATCGACATATCTGCACTTGGTTTTCTGAATTTAGGCGCACAGTCACCGCTTCCTGAACTTGGCGTTATTCTAGCTGATGGGCTAGATGTTGCTTATCTAGCACCGTGGAACGTTGCCGTCCCCGGCATGGCAATATTCTTCATGGTGCTATCTATCAACATTGTGGGTGACGGTTTGCGTTCAGCACTTAGAAAAAGAGTGAGTCATTAATATGCCAATGCTTGATATTAAAAACCTCACCTTGGAAATGCAGAGCAGCGATGGCGCAATTAAAGCGTTGGACAAGGTTAACCTGTCGGTTAGCAGCGGGGAAATTCGCGCACTGGTAGGAGAGTCAGGCTCAGGCAAAAGCTTGATCGTGTCCGCCATTTGCGGAGCCCTTCCTAGCCAATGGAATTTAACGGCTGACCGCATGAGTTGGAATGGTGAAAACCTGCTGAGTATGTCTGTGCAGCAGCGTCGCGAGGTAATGCGCCGAGAAATAGCGGTCGTGTTCCAAAACCCACAGGCAAGTTTAGACCCATCGGCAACGCTTGGCGAGCAGTTGGAAGAGAGCATTCCCGATGAATTTGTTGAAGGTAGCTGGTTCTGGCAACGAGCACAACACCGCAAAAAGATCGCAATAAGCACCGTTCACAAAGTAGGAATAAAGCACCACAAGCATTATTTAAGCGCTTTTCCTCATCAAATACCGGCTGACATAGGTCAAAAATTCATGATTGCGATGGCCTTGGTTTCACAGCCTAAATTGCTCATCGCCGATGACCCAACTCGGGGAATGGAACCTACAACAAAAACACAAATTCTGAAGCTCTTCACGCGTTTGAATCAGACCCGCTCGCTCTCGATCTTGTTTGTTAGTCACGACCTACTGGCAATTGCAAGTATGTCTCACTCTATGACGGTGTTGTATGCAGGGCAGACTGTAGAATCAGGTAGAATGAAGCACATTAAGAAGCGCCCTCTGCACCCTTACACAAAAGCATTACTAGACAGCGCGCCGAGCTTCAGAAAAGATTTACCACCGAAATCGCTGCTACCCACGCTTGGTGGCTCTATTCCCACACTACAGCATTTGCCTATTGGTTGCCGATTAGGTCCGCGCTGCCCTCGTGCACAGCGCGCCTGTGTACAAACGCCAGCCGTGCGTAAAATTCACGATCACAATTACAGCTGTCACTTCCCTCTACATATGGAGAAGCTGTAATGGATATCATGCAGGTTAAAGATCTCACGTTTATTCATAACGAAAGGAAACGTTGGCTAAAACGTCCTGAAGTTTTTCAACTTGGTCCAGTGAACTTAAGCGTAAAGCGCGGTGAAACCATTGCAATTATTGGTGAAAACCGCTCAGGTAAATCCTTGTTGGCTAAGCTCTTGGTAGGTGCACTGCCTGCTGATGCAGGTGAAATTGAAATTAACACGCACAAATATTTAGCCAAATACCAGTCTAAAGATAGCCAGCAAAAACGTACCCATGACATTCGTATGATCTTGCAGCATAGCTCCGAGTCGATGAATCCATCGGTTCCTGTGGGAAAAATCTTGGATGAGCCATTGCGTTTGAATACAGGTCTAAGCGAAGCAGAACGCAAACCAATTATAGAAGATATGTTGGTGAAGGTAGGCCTCTTGCGCGAACACTATTACTTTTATCGACATATGCTTTCTGATGGACAGCAGCAGCGTGTAGCGCTAGCCAGAGCCATTGTGTTAAAGCCCAAAGTGTTGGTGGCTGACGAACCCTTTGCAGCGTTAGACCCTTCCATTCGTTCGCAAACGGTGAATCTTATATTGAAGCTTCAGCAGGAACTTGGCTTGGCGTTTATCTTTATTAGTCACAACTTGGGTATTGTACGACACATTGCAGACAGGATTATTGTGATGGAAGGCGGTGAAATTGTAGAAGAAGGCAAGACCGAAACTATCTTTAGGTGGCCGCAGCATACGCGCACTAAAAAACTCGTTACCGCATACCAATCTCTGGTGCCACAAAACACAATTCGAGAATAAAGAGCTTATCGTTTGGGTGGTATTTTCTTTGAGAAACGCACTTACGTACCGAACTGGCACGCTCGACTCGCCACAAAAAGAAAACCCTAGAAAGCCTTTTTTTGAACAAACGCCATGCAATAACAAAGGGGCAGATAAACTGCCCCTTGTACAGCAATGCATTCGTGCTTTCTAGCCAACCAGAGCCAACAGTATACCTGCGGCAACCGCACTACCTAGCACGCCAGCCACGTTAGGCCCCATTGCATGCATAAGTAAGAAGTTATGAGGGTTAGCTTCTAGCCCAACTTTGTTCACCACTCTGGCTGCCATCGGCACAGCAGAGACGCCAGCTGCGCCAATCAGTGGATTTATACTGCCACCCGACAGCTTACTCATTAGCTTGGCCATGAGTACGCCTGCGGCAGTGCCTATACCAAACGCGATAGCCCCAAGCCCCAAAATACCTAAAGTCTCGACCGTAAGGAATGCTTCAGCTGATAACTTTGATCCTACTGCTAAACCAAGGAAAATGGTGACCGTATTGATGAGCTCGTTTTGGGCTGTTTTACTCAATCTGTCTACCACGCCACACTCTTTCATTAAGTTACCGAAGCAGAACATGCCGACAAGCGGCGTAGCGGCAGGTAAAAACAAGATAGTCATAAACAGCACTGCGAGCGGGAAAATAATCTTCTCTCGCTTTGACACAGGTCGTAGTTGACCCATTTTTATCTCGCGCTCTTCTTTTGTGGTCAGCGCTTTCATGATAGGTGGCTGGATAATAGGTACCAACGCCATATAAGAGTATGCAGCGACTGCAATCGCACCGAGCAAATCAGGCGCAAGCCGTGAGGCGAGGAAAATGGCAGTAGGCCCATCCGCGCCACCTATGATAGCAATGGCACTCGCGTCTTTTAACGTAAACTCAAAGCCAGGTATAAGGTTTAACGATATCGCGCCAAACAAGGTAGCAAAAATACCGAACTGCGCAGCTGCGCCAAGTAACAACATTTTGGGGTTAGCAATAAGCGCACTGAAATCAGTCATTGCGCCTACCCCCATAAAGATGAGCAGAGGAAATACCCCTGTATCTATGCCGATTTTGTATATGTAGTGCAGCAAGCCCCCCGCTTCTGAAAAACCAGCAATAGGGATGTTAGTAAGCAATGCACCAAAACCAATGGGCAGTAAAAGCAATGGCTCAAACTTTTTAACAATGGCCAAGTACAACAAGCCGAAACCCACTGCCATCATTATAAGCTGGCCGGCTTCAAAGTGCGCAAGCGCGGTACTATCCCAAAGTACCATTAACTTATCCATGTACTACCCCAATAAGATTAACGGTTGACCACTGGTTACGGCATCGCCTTCACTAACAGTAATGTCGGTGACCGTACCGGTGTATGCGGAGCGGATCTCTGTCTCCATTTTCATGGCTTCAAGGATCATCACCACATCGCCTTCTGACACGCTGTCGCCGTTTCTCACCAAAACTTTAAATACGTTACCTGCAAGCGGTGCATCAATAGACTGAGAAGAGTTAGAGTCTGATGGCGCAGCACTCTTAGTTTGAGGCTGTGCTTGCGTCTGAGAGCCACTAGCAGGTGTAACGCTCGTCAGCGTACCTGAAGGTGCCACTTCTACGCGATACACTCTTCCATCTACGTTTACGTCGTAAGTTTCACTCGCGGTAGCCCCTTGTGAGCTTGACTTGGCTTCAGCAGGCTTAGGCGCACTCGAGCTTTGCGACTCTTGCGCGCTAGGTGCAGGTTCAAACGCATCAGGGTTGCCGCGGTTTTCGATAAACTTTAGGCCTATCTGCGGGAATAAGGCATAAGTCAAAACATCATCAATTTTATCGTCTGACAGCGATAGTTGCTTTTTCTCAGCCAGTTCATCAAGCTCTTTACTCAGTGTATCCAGCTCTGGTGCAATATTGTCAGCAGGCCGGCATGTCACGGGCTCTGCGCCATCAAGCACACGCGCCTGCAACTCCTTGTTTACTGGTGCTGCGGTAGCGCCATATTCACCTTTAAGAACGCCTGCGGTTTCTTTTGTAACGCTTTTGTAACGCTCGCCGGTGAGTACGTTAAGCACTGACTGCGTGCCCACGATTTGTGAGGTTGGCGTAACAAGAGGAATGAACCCAAGATCTTCCCTTACCCGTGGAATTTCTTTTAACACTTCTTCGAATTTATCTTCAGCGCCCTGCTCTTTAAGCTGACTTTCCATGTTGGTTAGCATTCCGCCCGGTACTTGAGCCAAAAGAATACGTGCATCTACCCCTTTGAGACTGCCTTCGAACTTGCTGTATTTCTTTCTTACTTCCCTGAAGTAACTGGCAATTTCTTCTAGTTCGGGTAGTGCAATACCCGTATCGCGCTCTGTACCTTCTACGATAGAAACCATGGTCTCAGTTGCGCTATGACCATAAGTCATGCTCATTGAAGAAATAGCCGTGTCCAGCATATCAATGCCGGCATCGATAGCTTTTTGATACGTCGCCGTACTCAACCCTGTTGTGGCATGGCACTGCATGGCAATAGGTACATCAACCGTTTCTTTTAATCCGGTAATCAATGCCTCGCACTCGTACGGTTTTAAAAGCCCAGCCATATCTTTTACGCAGATAGAATGAACCCCTAGGTCTTCAAGCTGTTTCGCCATTTCGAGCCAAAGCTTAAGATTGTGCACAGGGCTTACCGTATAAGAAATTGTCCCTTGCGCGTGAGCGCCACTGTCTATGGTCGCTTTTATTGCGGTTTTCAAATTCCTAATGTCATTCATGGCATCAAAAATTCTAAATACATCTACGCCACTTTCGTGAGCACGCTCTACAAAGCGAGTGACAACATCGTCAGCATAATGGCGGTAACCCAATAGATTTTGACCACGCAACAGCATTTGCTGTTTCGTGTTAGGCATGGCTGCTTTTAGCTTTCTGATGCGCTCCCAAGGGTCTTCCCCTAAATAACGAATACAGGCATCGAATGTAGCACCACCCCAAGATTCAACTGACCAAAAGCCAGCTTTATCTAGTTTTTCCGCTATGGGAAGCATATCTTCAATACGCATGCGCGTAGCAAGAAGGGATTGGTGGGCATCACGCAGAACCAGCTCGGTAAGGGCCAGAGGCTTAGACATGGTAACTCCTGATTAGGCTTTATTTTTTAGAATTTTGGCGATGGGTATGAATTGCGGCAGAAATAGCTGCGATAACGTTTCCGTCTATTCCTGGTTGTACCGCTTGATTGTTTCGACTCAAATTAGCTGAAGGCCCTTTTAAATTAGCTGAAGGCTCTTTTAAATGAGCTGAAGGCTCTGCTGTTTCACCGGGAAAAGCTTCACAAAATCGGGCAATGAGATGAATACCCACAATAAGAAGCCCTAAGAATGAGAAAACGAATACCATTCCTATAAGCATAAGAGAAGCTGCTTCAAAGAGCAGGCTAGCGACGGATCCCGAATCCATATTCAATCCTGTTGTTATTTTGTACCTGAATAAGTATCACGTGGTTTTTCAAAACACAACAAAGCAGCATAAAAAACCACTTTAAAATGAATAAAACCCGCCAAAATGAAACTTAATGCATTATTCTTTAATAAATTTGCAACAAAAGTATATTTTAGGAATTAGCATAAGCGTTGCCGATGCCAGCAATCTACATTTACGTTCATTTATACTCACGCCTTAATGAAAGCCTATATTTTCCGTAAAGTCACTGTCTAGCTGTTTAGCGAAATCTTTCGCATCCATCGCCAACAATACCAATCCACATAGATAATTACCCACTCAGAAGGCGCTGGCAAGTTTCCTAGCAAAGCGTGGGAATGCAGGAATGGCTGTTCCCTTTCAAATTCCCAGAATGCAGCTAGGAAGCTTGCCAGACCTTCCCGAAGGGCGAGTTTAAAATGTCCGTACTCTTTGTTGTGTCACCTTGATGTAGAACCACTATATCTGCGTTAACACGTCGCGATTACGAACATTTTAACTCTCGCTGAGTGAGTGATTATCTATGCGGACTGGTATAAATCTAGCTGCATATGTCGTTCATCCTCGGGTACGTAAGCAGGCACATTTACTGGGCTTCCCTTACAGTCCACCGCCATAAAAGTTATAAAACAGCGATTTGCGACAGACGTAGTGTTTTCCGTGGCGTCGCCCGATTTAACCACAACATAGATATGCATACTTGACGCTCCAGTGTGTACCAACGATGCGGTTATCTCAACTAGCTGACCTACTTTTATAGGTTTTATGAAACGTATGCCATTGGCAGACACCGTGACGCAGTAACATTTGGACCACTGCGCGGCACAGGCATAGGCTGCTTGGTCAATCCATTTCATTAAGCTGTTATAGAGAGCATGCCACCGTGAACGTTACCGCCAAAGTTTACGTCGGTAGGTTCTGCTAAAAATCGAAAAGTAGTAGATGGATGTGCCATAGCGTACCTCGCGCTTTACTGCTGTTAGACACATTAAGTTTAGCTTAAATTTTGAACAGCGCGCTTAGACGAAAGTGGAGAGAACAAAAATAAAAGGAGTAGAAATGAAAAAACCCACCTAAAAAGGTGGGTTTTCAATATGGCGCGTGTGGAAGGATTCGAACCTCCGACCGCCTGGTTCGTAGCCAGGTACTCTATCCAGCTGAGCTACACACGCGTAAACTTGTGTACTTTTGAATTCTACCTCAAAAGGTGACGCTTTAAAATAAGTGGCGCGTGTGGAAGGATTCGAACCTCCGACCGCCTGGTTCGTAGCCAGGTACTCTATCCAGCTGAGCTACACACGCGCAAAACTTGTTGTTGGCCGTCACTGCCAACGAATAATGGCGGAGAGGGAGGGATTCGAACCCTCGATACGCGTATATGCGTATGGTTCCTTAGCAGGGAACTGGTTTCAGCCACTCACCCACCTCTCCTTGACTGCGGGGTGCATTTTACGGATTCATTGGCCTGAGTCAAACCTTTTTTATAAAGAAATTGTTCACCCGCTGCCATTTTAAACAATTCGAGCAAAAAACCAGTAATTTGTTCGCAATACAAGCAATTAAACCGAATTTTATTTAACGATGCTCGTTAATTTGCATTTGAATATGCGCAGCTTCATTGCAGTTTTAACTGACCCGCCTTAATAATTTAGTCAATTTTTCAAAAATAATATCAAAAAGTTTTGAATTTATTTGTTCAAAACCAAGTACGCTGATTCGTATTACTTACTTAAGTTATTTAAAAGCGCTCCAAAATCTCAGATAAAGCGGTTAATGTCTCGATTTAAAAATCGTCCACCCAGAAGGCATTGTGCTAGAAAAAAGCTGTGCACGGCCCAGAGACTTAACTTGGTCGTTAGCGCGAGACATCACAACGTCATTTCTGGCGAAATAGAACAGAAACAATAGACTTGCGCTAAAGCCCGATAAGATTTACTCACTTAAAACAAAAAAGGCCAGCGTAAGCTGACCTTTTCCAATGAAGCGTATAATGCAATTATTCTGCAGAGCCTGGCTGACCGCCTTTTTCTGCTTGAATGCGCATGTATATCTCTTCACGGTGCACAGAAACTTCTTTTGGTGCATTCACACCGATACGTACCTGATTCCCTTTTACACCTAGTACGGTAACGGTTACATCGTCACCAACCATAAGCGTTTCACCAACTCGACGAGTCAAAATAAGCATTCGCTTGCTCCTGTTCCTTAATACTGAACATCATCCATTAAGATTTGCCAACCCATCGGCACGACCCGATGGAAGCGACAGTGATTCCATGTTTCTGCGTCACTTCAAAAACTCACTGTTATACACAAAAATAATTATAGCTTATCTTGTAACCAAGCGTTAACCGAATCTAGCGCCTGGCCCAAGTTTTCAGGCTGGTCACCGCCGGCCTGTGCCATATCTGGACGACCGCCCCCTTTGCCACCTACTTGTGATGCGACAAAGTTAACTAGCTCGCCCGCTTTAACTTTACTAGTGAGGTTTTTAGTAACGCCAGCAATAAGATTCACTTTCGCGTCATTAGCCACACCTAATACTACGATCCCTTCACCAATTCGGTTTTTAATGTCATCCATCATTGAACGCAATGACTTCGCTTCAACACCTTCCAAATTCGCAATAAGAACTTTAACGCCATTTATCTCTACTGCATTACTAAGCATATCAGCACCTTGCTGACTCGCCAGTTTTTGTTTCGCAGAATTGAGTGCTTTTTCTAGTTCTTTAGTCTGATTTTGTAGAGAAACTACGCGATCAAGTACATTTTGGCTGTCTGTTTTCAATAACGCAGACAATGAAGACAGTGTCGCTTGTTGGGTTTGCACAACTTCAAGTGCATGCTCGCCAGTAACTGCTTCGATACGTCGAACGCCCGATGCAATACCCGCTTCACTGGTAATTTTAAACAAGCCAATATCACCAGTACGTGTAACGTGAGTACCACCACATAGCTCAACAGAGAATGGCCCCATGGTTACCACGCGAACTTTTTCGTCGTACTTTTCACCAAATAGCGCCATTGCGCCTGATGCTTTGGCTTCATCCAAATCCATTAGTTCAGTTGCTAACGTGTGGTTTGCACGTATTTCTTGGTTAACTCGTCTTTCAATCTCAGCAAGTTGCTCAGCCGTTACTGCCTCAAAATGCGAGAAGTCAAAACGCATGCGCGGCGCTTCAACCAATGAACCTTTCTGAGTTACGTGCTCACCTAAAATTTCACGCAGTGCTGCATGAAGTAAATGCGTTGCGCTGTGGTTCTTTTTAATGGCTTCACGATTTGCTGCATCAATCGCTGCGGTTGCCGTATCACCTTTAGATACCGAACCTTTAGCAATACCTTTGTGTGCAAACGCATTACCCATTTTTTGGGTGTCGGTAACGATGAATTCACCGTTTGCCACGCGAAGCACACCTTTGTCACCTGCCTGACCACCGCTTTCAGCGTAGAACGGTGTGCTGTCTAATACCACAACGCCTTCTTGACCGTCTTCAAGCTTCTCAACAAACGCATTTTCGGCAATAAGTTCAACCACATTCGCCTGGCCTTCTACATCGGTGTACCCAGTAAATGAGGTTGTGTGGTCAATGGCGAGTTTACTATTGTAGTCTGCACCAAAGTTGCTAGCCTGCTGTGCACGGGCACGCTGTGCTTGCATAGCAGCTTCAAAACCTTCTTCGTCAATCTTAAGGTCGTGCTCACGTGCTACATCATTGGTTAAGTCAGTAGGGAAACCATAGGTGTCGTAAAGCTTGAACACTACGTCACCCGGCACTGTGTCGCCTTCTAGAGTTTCTAATGTATCGTTTAGGATAGCCATACCACGGGCTAACGTTTTGCTAAACTGCTCTTCTTCAACACGTAGTACTTTTTCAATTACCGGTAGCTGGTCTACAAGTTCTGGATACGCTTCACCCATTTCTTTGGCAAGTGATGCTACAAGCTTATAGAAGAAAATATCGTTTGCGCCAAGCTGATAGCCGTGGCGGACAGCGCGACGAATAATGCGACGTAATACGTATCCGCGCCCTTCATTTGATGGCATAACGCCATCGCAAATTAAGAAGCTGCACGAACGAATGTGATCGGCGATGACCCGTAGCGATTTATTTTCTAAATCTTCGCTTCCAACAATTGATGCTGCTGATTTGATCAAGTTTTGGAAAAGGTCGATCTCGTAGTTGCTGTGCACGTTCTGCAAGATAGCGGAAATACGTTCTAGGCCCATACCGGTATCGATTGAAGGCTTAGGGAGTGGCTCCATGGTACCGTCAGCTTGTTTGTTAAACTGCATAAATACCAGGTTCCAAATTTCGATAAAGCGGTCGCCGTCTTCTTCTGGTGTTCCCGGAGGACCTCCCCAAATGTGCGCACCGTGATCGTAAAAGATTTCAGAACAAGGACCACATGGACCGGTATCGCCCATAGACCAGAAGTTATCTGACGTACTAATGCGAATAATCTTTTCTTTTGGAACACCAATATGGTTTTCCCAGATGTCGAAAGCTTCGTCATCTTCAGAATAAACGGTGACTAAGAGCTTTTCTTTTGGCAAACCAATTTCTTTGGTAAGGAAATTCCATGCAAACTCTATCGCTTCTTTTTTGAAATAATCGCCAAAGCTGAAATTACCCAGCATTTCAAAAAAGGTATGGTGACGCGCAGTGTAACCTACGTTCTCAAGGTCGTTATGCTTACCACCTGCGCGAACGCAGCGCTGTGACGATACCGCACGGGTATAGCTGCGTTTTTCCGCACCCAAAAAACAGTCTTTAAACTGGTTCATGCCCGCGTTGGTAAAAAGAAGTGTGGGATCATCTGCCGGAACCAGTGACGAGCTCGCCACCGCTTGGTGGCCATGGCTTTTAAAATAATCGATAAACTTGTTACGTAAGTCAGCAGTTGATAATGTCATTGAAAACCTAACTTCCTTTATTCTATTTTTGAAACGTGCGATTTGCCTGTTCTAATGAGCTTTATAATCGGGGCAGTTTGCGAATACGCAATACGCTTATCCTCGCTATAATTCTCTGGATAATTAAAATGCACACAAATTTGCGCAACAATACCATGGATAACGCAATTTTGTTAAGTGTAACGGGGAGAAGATAGGCTCAAATTTCACTTTAAGTAGACGAAAATAGCCAGTATTCATAAAACGAATCGCCAACGGCATCTATTTGTCGGTCAACATGAGCGTAAACCAGCCGTTTTAGCTAGATTCGTTTGCGCTTACCGCATATTCAATGTGATCTTGGTAAAAGCCACGATATTGAAGAAATTGTTTCTGCTTTTGTCTCAACGCGAATTCGTTTTCATAAAACTCGCCAAACTTTTTCTCTTTTACTTTTTTAGCACTTTCAAACCAGTCAGCGTCAATCTCTCTCATTGCGTGTTCTGCAGTACTTTCATCTACACCGTATTGCTGTAAGTCTAATTTAATTGCGCGGGGTCCCTTCCCTTTTAAATACAGTGCGCGAGCTCGGCTTTCTGCAAATCTAGCATCGCTTTGGATATCAGCATCTTTGAATTCCTCCAGAATAGGCATGAAAGCATCACTCGCTATTCCCTTCTGCTGCAACTTTCGCATAATCTCGTTAAAGCTATGCTCTCGTCGTGCCAGCATGCGAGTAATCGCGTCGGTAATGATTTTTCGGTCGAACTCTGACATTTTTGTAAACTTACTCTTCTGTATTAAACGTAGAAACCGCGTTATTTTAGCGTTAATTACTCGTACATTGCGACTATCTAGCGTTTTACGCACTTAACCTCTACATGATGTAAACTGCATGACAGCATCCAACTATCGCATAACAATAATAGATTCGATTGAACAGATCTCTAAAGAGCGCTGGCAATACTTCGCAAAAGAATCGGGTCCTTTCGTTTCTTATGAATTTTTACATGCGCTAGAACGCAGCGGCTCGTGCAGCAATGAATCTGGGTGGCAGCCTTGCCATATTGCTATAGCGCAGAGCCAGCATGGGGCTGTTAATCTCGTTATTCCCGGCTACCTGAAAACTCACAGCTACGGTGAATACGTGTTTGACCACGCTTGGGCTAATGCTTATGCACAGCACGGTCTCGACTATTATCCTAAATGGATATCGGCCATCCCCTTCACGCCCGTAACAGGTTCTAGACTACTTTCTGATGGACACATTGCGCTTACTCCGTCGCTTTTAAGTGAACTAGAAAATACATTGACAGCGTATGTAGAGTCCGTATTTGGTGAGGCTTTATCTTCTTTTCATTGGCTATTTCCCAATGAAAGCACCTCGGCTCAAATCACCAGTTGCGGTACCCCCAAGGCAAATGACTTATCCATTGAACAACTTCGAGATCAATCCGACACGCTAAACCGTTACCTGACCCGATACGCGGTTCAGTTTCAGTGGCATAACTACGGTTATGGTGATTTCGACGATTTTCTTAACGCGCTTACCTCCCGCAAAAGAAAAGATATCAAGAAAAGTCGACGTAAACTGAACGAGCAAGGCGTCCGCTTTACCCATTATACCGGCAGTAAGATTAGTCCAGAGACACTGCAGTTTTTCACAAAGTGTTACAAAGCAACCTATTTAAAACGAAGCGGTCACGTGGGATATTTGAATGATGTGTTCTTTGAGCAGCTTGTCGAGACCATGAGCGAGAACATGCTTATAGTGACGGCAATAGAGAATGAGGTAGCAGTAGCCAGCGCCCTCTTTTTCTACGATGATACAGGACTGTATGGCAGATACTGGGGAGCGCTGAAAGAAATAGACGGGTTACATTTTGCCTGCTGTTATTTTGAAGGCATTGAATTCGCCATTGAGAAAAAGCTATCGCTTTTTAATCCCGGCACCCAAGGTGAACATAAAATACTTCGAGGCTTCGAGCCCATTTATTGCCGTTCTCATCACAAATTACAACATCCGTCGTTTCACACTGCTGTAGCAGACTTTTTACAGCGAGAAACGCCACATATCGCAAGCTATTTTAATCAGGCACGGAATGCTTTACCGTTTAACAAGGAATTTGTGCCTACTTTAAAAACAACGAGTGTCACTGCACCTAACGACGACACTTATAATCACAACGAGAAAAACGATGAAATATAAACTTCTTGCCGTAGCGATTACGGCATCTTTGGGACTTGCTGGTTGCGGTCAGCCTGAACAAGCCCAAGAACAAACCAGCAATGTTGAAGCGCCAGAAATGAAGGGCGAAGCGGAACTAGGCTCTTTTGGCGTAGACTTGACCGCTCGTAATGAAGCGGTAAAACCTGGTGATGACTTCTTCATGTACGCGAGCGGTACATGGTACGACAACTACGAGCTGCCCGCTGACAAAACTCGCTACGGCGCGTTTACGGGTCTTGCAGAGCGTAGTGAAGAGCAAGTTAAAAACATCATTGATGGGCTAATGGAAAAGTCTTCTCTAAATGCAGAAGAAAAGCTTGTTCACGACTTTTTCGTTGCTTATATGGATACAGATACCATCAACGAAAAAGGTATTGAGCCAATTAAAGACGTACTCACGTCTATCGATAGCATTGAAAACAAAACTGACCTAACCAAAGCATTTGGTAACAGCTGGTTAGTAGGCTCAACCACGCCAATTGGCGGCGGTATGTGGTACAACCGCCTTGACCCAAATGAATACCAATTAAGTGTTGGTGTTGGTGGTTTAGGCCTTCCTGATCGCGACTACTACCTGAGCGATAGCGAACGTTTTGTTAAAATTCGTGAAGCTTATGTAGCGCACATCGAGCAGATGCTAAATTTTGCAGGCGAAGAAAACGCAGCTGAAAAAGCGGCGAATATTCTTGCCCTTGAAACACAAATTGCAGAAATTCAGTGGCCTCGCGAAAAACGCCGTGACCGCGACCTTACTCTTAACCAGATTGAACGTAGCAAGCTGTCTGACGAGTACCCTGGCTTTGATTGGGATACATATTTTGCTCAAACCGGTTATAAGGTACCTGAGCTAAATATTACACAGCCTGAGCCAGTAAAAGACGTTATTAAAATTATTAACGAAGCTGATCTCGCTGATTGGAAGTCGTACTTGAAATATCACACTATTTCAAACAATGCGGATTTCCTTTCTGAAGATATCTACCTAGCCAACTTTGACTTCTTTGGTCGTACACTAAGCGGACAGCAAGAGCCTCGTCCTCGTTGGAAACGCGCAGTGAGCCAAATGTCTGGTACTGAGTCACTTGGTTTTGCTATCGGCAAGATTTACGTAAACGAATACTTCCCAGAAAGCTCAAAAGAGCAGATGGCAGAGCTGGTTGAGAACTTGCGTACAGCACTAGGTGAGCGTATTGAAAACCTAGACTGGATGAGCGAAGAAACCAAGGTAAATGCCAAAGAAAAGCTAATGGCATTTAACCCTAAAATTGGCTACCCAGACGAATGGCAGTCTTTCGACGGCGTAACCATTAGCGACAAAGACTTAGTAGGCAATGTTCGAAACCTACGCACATTCTTCCAAGACCAATCGGTAGAACGTGAGCTAGAGAAAACGGATCGCAATCGCTGGGGTATGACACCGCAGCGCGTTAACGCCTACTACAATAGCTCGTTCAACGAAATTGTATTCCCAGCGGCTATTTTGCAACCACCATTCTTTGATCCAAACGCCGACGCAGCAGTTAACTACGGTGCAATCGGTGCGGTAATTGGTCACGAAATGGGACATGGTTTTGACGATCAAGGCTCGAAGTCAGATGCAAACGGTATTCAGCGCAACTGGTGGACCGATGCTGACCGCGCAGCGTTTGAAGAAAAAGCGGATATGCTAGCCGAGCAATACAGCCAGTACGAGCCTATCGAAGGTAACTTCGTAAATGGTCGCAACAGCTTGGGTGAAAACATTGGTGACGTGGGTGGTCTAGCCATGGCTTACCACGCCTACAAACTTAGCCTTAACGGCAAAGAAGCGCCGGTAATTGACGGCCTAACAGGCGATCAGCGTTTCTTCCTTGCATGGGCACAAGTGTGGAAAGAAAAACGCACTGAAGAAAGCATGCTGAATCAACTTCGCGCAGGTACACACGCGCCAGGTCGTTATCGTGCACAAGCGCCAAGAAACCATGATGCATGGTATGAAGCGTTTGACGTGAAACCAGGTGATGCACTTTATCTTGCGCCTGAAGAACGCGTTAGAATTTGGTAGCTCATTGAGTTTAGCACTTAATGAGCACATGCTAGCTTCTCGCGCCGGATAGCGATTTGTATCTGGCGCCAGCTAATACCAGTCCGCATAGCTCATTTAGAAAGTGTAGATAATTAAAAAGGGCGGTTCGACTTATCTCGAACCGCCCTTTTTATTTTTCTAATCAGTATTAGCTCGGTGGTACTTATACGCCAGCCCCGAGTACTTGTTTAACTTCCGTTTGCTTATTTATCTTCCGTATTGGGCAACTAAATCGCGAACGTATTGCTTACAACGGGCTACAGCCTCTGAAAAATCACCGTTACCCACACTGCCCATGGAATAACGAAGCCAATACCCATCAATTAATGCAGCGGTAGACGCAGCGGCGTTTTTGACCTGCTCAGGTTTAAGTAGCTTGCGGTAACTAAACGCTAAATTACGCTCTAAGCGTTTGTGGTTAATACACTGCAAACGATGCAAGCCTTCGTTGTGAAGTGACAACGCCCAGAAGTTGAACCAAGTATTGGTGGCGGAACTCGCCCCTTGCGTTTGTGAAAAGTTATTTTCAATAATGAAATCAATCCGCTCTAGGGGATCGTCAATACGCTGCGTGATTTTTAGCGCATCGAGAAGGTGGCGCATCGTTGCTTCAATTAAACCTTGCTTGTCACCAAAATAGTGACTGATTATCCCTGAAGAAAGCCCAGCTCTTTTGCTAATTAAGCTAATCGTTGTACCGTGATAGCCAACTTCTGCCATCACTTCTAGCGTTGCTTCTATTAATTGCTTCTTGCGAACTGGCTCCATTCCCACCTTGGGCATGCTACAACTCCAAACCTTAAATCTAAAAAATAACCTGCGACAGCACAATGCCGCCGCAGGCATGATATCACGATTAAAAGGTTAAGCGTGCGTTGACTGCAACAGCGCGAGGTGCGCCAATCCAAAATGCACCTGGTGCAATGGTAGACGCATAGTCTTCATCAAACAGGTTGTTTACTGTTAAACGCACTTCTAGCTCTTCAGCACCTGAACCAATGTTTTCGATAAAGCCGCCAATATAGAAGTCGCTAACGATATAGTCATCAACTTGTGCTGCATTATCAATATCCAGGTAGCGGCTATCAACGTACTTGGTAGACAGGCCTGCAAAGTAGTTATCGCGTGCCCAATCAAGGCTAATTACCGCCATAGTGTCAGGCGTACCGATAACCGTATTACCTTCAATAGCTACCAGTGACACTTCAGGGTTTTCAGGATCAGCGATGGCTGCCAGCGCATCGTCAAGTGTATCGTATTGCGTACCTGAACTACCTACCGTCGCAACATATTCTGACTCGCTTAAGGTAATAGAAGTGAACAACGAGAACTCTTCGGTTAGCATAATGTCTGCTGAAATTTCAAAACCGCTAGACTCAATACCGCCCACGTTTTTGTATCCACCCGCAGCCGCTTCAAGAAAGTCTATCCCCTCTGAGGTTTCGTTACTGGTAAATTGAATACGGTCGTTAAACTCAATATTGTAGTAGGTCACGCTGGCATTGAAACCAGGTGAAGAGTAGCGGAAACCTACGTCAATGTTGTCAGCGGTTTCTGGCTTTATAAAGCGAAGGTCAGTATCGTTGCGCTCTAGTTGTGCATCTTTGATTGCCGCAAAGTTCTCACCGTAACCTGCGAAAACTTCCACTCCTTCAATGGGTAAAGGTGCAACGATGCCGGCTGAGAATAAGGTATCTGAGTCAGTATTCACCGCTAAGTTGTTGGCTGAATCAAAGTTGTCCGTTTTCTCGATATCTACGTTAAACTTCTTGGCACCAGCGCGAATGCGGGCAAAGCCTAGATCAAGCTCATCTTCCACATAGTACATCAAGGTATCAACTGGGAAGGTTCTGTCGTACTGCACCCAGTAAGGCACGTTGTCATAATCGACGCTAATAGACGAGTTGGTAATTTTATGCCAATCGCGAGACTCGCCACGCTCATAGTCTTCCCACCAAATACCAAAACGTACGGTATTATCAAAATCACCAATTTTGGTGTACCAAACAGCATCAGCATTAATGCCAAAACGCTCTTTATCATAATGGGTGTGACGATATGAGCCCACGGGAATAGCGCCTTGCGCATGACAGCCTGGGTCATATTCTGCACCTGCACCACCATAAGGGAAGGTCAGTGAGCTTTGACACCCCTCAATAGGGCTTAGCTGGTTGCCTTGTCTATCAACAAAGTAGATTTGTCCCAGCTCCTCTCCACCGAATACTGTATTTCCAACAATAAGCTCTGAGTGCCCTTCTGCTCCGTCATCAGTGATATCAACAATATAGGGTGGAACCCATTCGCCGCGTCCTTCATTGTCGTGATAATACACGTTAGTCATAAAATCGACCTGGCCAATAGTAAAGTCAGCCTGTAAATAAGCGAAAAGGTTTTCGCGTAGGGTAGACCAACCTCGACGATACGCCTGATCTTGATAAGGCACGCCTGTCCACTCGTCAGTTAACTGGTCCCAATCTGGATTTTGCTCATATTGCGCCAGCCCGTATATGCGCTGGTAGTTATCTTCGTGGGTATCGTCGTAAGACAGGTAACCTGTAAGAGACACGTCGTTAACGGTAGAGATAAACTTCATGGCTAAATGATCACGGGTGTTCTCTGCTGCCTGCTGCATAAAGTCAGAACTTTCTTGACTTGAAAGGCTTATCCACGCGTAAGTATCTTTAAAGATTTCGCCTGTTTCGTAGCGTACATAGTATTTTGACGCATCAAATGAACCCGCAGTTACACTGGTTATTAAGCCCTGCTCCGCAGACGGGTTAATGGTGGTGAAATTCAGTGTGCCGCCCAAGGCTTCGTGTGAACGGGAAGCGATATCCGCCGTACCCTGAGAAACTTCAACGCCTTTTACGTTTTCGGTATCGATATAGCGATTCGCTTTCGCGCCACCACCGTAATTCGAGTTACCGTTGGCGATGCCATCTACCGTCATGCCAATTTGCTGCTCGTTTAGGTTTACTTGAAAGCCACGAATAACAATAGACGTTGACCAGTCATCAGCCCCAAAGGTATCACCTTCGTTAATAAGCACACCCGGCAGGTTATCAACCGCGGCTAGCACACTGCTAAGATTAGCCTGTTGTTTAAACATATCGTCGCTCGTTGCGTTATTCGCGTAAGAAACGCTTCGCCCAACAACGGTAATTTCTTCTATGCGCTCTTCGTCAGCACGCTCTGCTTCCTCTGCCCACGCCACTGTAGGTGTAGTCATAGACGAAAGTGCTGCAAGTACAGCTAACGAGAGTTTATTGTGTGTTTTCATGTGTTTCCCAAAGTAGTTGTGTAATGTTTACTCACTACTCTAGGGAGGAATTGTTACAGTAGCGTTAAGTTTAATTGAACAATCAATTAATAAAATATTTCCCATGTTTGTTTACTCAATGACATCCAAGTAAACACGCACCAGCTATAAACGGATCCAGAAATTTAGCAAAGAAATCTTTGCCTAACAGACACAAAAAAGCCCTCACTAAGGAGGGCCAAAAGGGAAAGGTTTATCTTACCTTGATATTACTTTACGACTGCGTTGCGGCTTGAAAACGGGTGTTTTTGCTTTCAGTCCCGGCTACTTGCTTTTCTGCGTAAAGCAAGGCGTCGTGTAGCGTGTCAAAGTTGGGGATACCTGGGTGCGCTTCGTTTACGCCCTCAAGCACCTTATTGACTTCTGCATTAGCACCACAAATAACCAGCTGACGACCTGCCGCTAGTGCATCTGAGGTAACAGTATCAACTGCCATCGCAGCAGAAACATCCATAAGTGGAACGCGCGAGAAATCTAAAATGGTGACTTTAGAACCCGGTTTCACACGCTCACGAACGTGGTGGCCCAAATCGGCAGCCGCACCAAAGCTTAGTGGTCCGCCAAAACTAAAGATTGATACTTTGTCTTTAAGAGATTCCAGAAGCTCATTTTCTTTAGGGTCGTTTAACGACTCAGGGATTTTCTTAAGCTCTTCAATTTGCAGCTGTGCGATTTGCTTAACGTAAGCTAATGCTGCGAATACCACGCCAACACCAACTGCTGTGATCAGATCTACAAATACCGTTAGCGCAAGCACCATAATCATTAGGCCGAAGTCCCAACGTGGGCCTTTGTGAGCGCGCTTCAAGTAGCTCCAGTCGATGATATCTAAGCCAACTTTAACCAAGATACCAGCAAGAACTGCGTGAGGAATTTGCGCCGCTAGCGGGCTAAGACCTAACACAATTGCTAGAAGAACTAGCGCGTGTACCATGCCTGATATGTTGTACTTACCACCGCTACGGATATTAACAACGGTACGCATCGTTGCGCCTGCACCTGCGATACCGCCGATAAGACCAGCAAATGTATTACCAATACCTTGGCCGATTAGCTCTTTGTTACTATCGTGACGGGTACGCGTCATGTTATCAGCAACAAGAGATGTAAGTAGACTATCGATGGCTCCCAGCACAGCTAGAATAAACGCGGCTTCAAGAATAAGCAGTGCTTTGCTTTGGTCAAATACTGGAAGGTGAAGGCTAGGTAAACCCGTCGGGATATCACCAAGAATTGGCACAGACAACGCTAAACTTACAAGCGTGCCAATGATAAGTGCAGCCAGTGCGCCAGGCACATACTTGCCTAATTGCGGTGGCCATTTGTAGGCAATAACCAAGGTACCAAGGCCTAACGCTAAGGTTGCAAAATCAATATCGGCAAGCGCGGTTGGCAAGTATGTCAATGCGCCGATTGTTCCGCCTGGAGGCTCATGGCCGAGCAAGCGGCCGATTTGAAGAATGATGATGATTGCACCGATGCCCGACATAAAGCCCGATATTACCGGGTAAGGCACCAGGCGAATGTATTGACCAACACCAAGGACACCAAAAACAATCTGGAATATACCGGCTAATATCACAGCTGTGAATATAAGGCTGGCGTCGCCTGATAGACTTGCGAACAAGCCTGCAAGAACAACAACCATAGGCCCCGTTGGACCAGAAATCTGTGCTGGTGTACCACCGAAAAGTGCGGCAAAGAAGCCAACCGCAATAGCACCGTACAGACCCGCCATTGGGCCTAAGCCTGACGCTACACCTAGTGCAAGCGCCAGTGGTAAGGCTACAATACCGGCTGTTAAACCGCCGGTAAAATCGCCTCGTAGGTTTGAAAGGTTAATTTTTACCATAGTTATAGACCTTATTCACCGCGAGCAAGTTGTGCTTCGGCAGTAGACTCGTCCATTACATCAAATTCACCAGACTCAGTGTTGTAGTAAAGCACTTCACCTGAACCAATGTTATAAACCCATCCGTGAAGTTTAACCTGACCTGTTGCAATTTTTGCAGCAACAGCAGGGTGAGTGCGAAGGTGCTGAATTTGCTGAACAACGTTCTCTTTCGTTACCGCTTCTAGGTCGTCAATAGAAAGGTCTGAATGGCCACAGCGCTCTTTAACAACTTCAGTTGCAACACGGCAATGACCTAGCCACTCTTTTACATGCGGAAGCGCACTTAAGCCTTCAGGGTTGATGGCGCCTTTCATCGCACCACAGTCAGTATGGCCACAAATAACAATGTGAGAAACGCCCAGTGCAGCAACTGCAAACTCAATAGACGCTGTCATGCCACCAGTTTGGTTGCTGTGAGGAGGTACGATGTTGCCCGCATTACGGCAGATAAATAGCTCACCCGGATCAGTTTGTGTTACTAAGTTCGGGTCGATACGTGAATCAGAGCACGTAATGAAAAGCACTTCAGGGTTCTGCCCAGTAGCTAGTTTTTGAAACGTAGCTTTTTTGTTTGGGTAAACTTCTTTCTGGAATTTGGCAACACCTGAGATAACGTGATCCATATATAACTCCCAATTTTTTAATAATTGTAATGATTATGTAATTACGCCAGTTTCACCTGATAGATTAATAGTTTAATATACTAACTCGCGATAGCTAAATACTATCACTGCTTACGTAACACTACCCATAAGCATAGTAAGAGAGAGCCATTTTCACCATGCAATTCAACGGAAAGACCCCGTCAATTAACCAAATCCGCTATTTTGTTGCAGTGGCTAAATACCTAAGCTTCAGGCAAGCAGCGGGAATACTGGGAATTAGTCAGCCTACTCTGACCAGTCAGATCAGTGCGCTAGAAAACCTCTTAGGGCTAACGCTTTTTGAACGATCACGCACAGGAACGCTGTTATCTCCCCAAGGTAAAGCCTTGCTTGATGCAGCGGAAGAGGTGCTGCAGGCCTCTCAACGGTTCAGCGAAATTGCACGAGACTTGTCCGAGGGTGAAGTTGTAACCTACCGGTTAGGGATACCGCCAACACTAGGGCCTTATTTACTTCCTTTTGTGCTACCAGATCTGCACAAACGGAAGCCCGGCTTACGCTTCTATGTTCGAGAAGGCGCCCCTAACGCATTGCAACACGGTCTACTGCGTGGTGAATATGACCTAATTCTTTCCCCACTTTCGGGCGAAAACTCTCAATTAATCACGCAACCACTCTTCAAAGAGCCTTTAAAATTCGTCACGCCTTCTGATCACAAATTGTCAGGAAAAGCCTATGTTAAGCCAGAAGAAATAAGCGGCGAGAAAGTGTTAACACTAGAAGACCGACATCACTTTCATCATCAAGTGCAGCGCATTTGCGATGAGATTGGGGCGGATTTACAGCGTGATTATGAGGGCACCAGCCTAGATACTTTGCGTCAAATGGTGGTAATGGGCATGGGTGTAGCCTTCCTACCCGGGCTTTATATTCATTCTGAGTTGCACAAGCCTGAAGCGTTACACGTGTGTGAGATTGCCGATATGCCTATTGAGCGTCAGCACTCATTAGCGTGGAGAAACACTGCGCCTGGACGAAAGACCTTTAGAGAAATATCAATTATCATAAAAGAGATAATTGAAACTCGCCTGTCGGACGCCGTGACTATAGTCAGTGCTGCCCCAAGCCCTCTTCAAAAACGTTAAACTGGTTGTAATTTATTATGATTGATAGACAACATTTACGAATAGTAAGAGCGATAGATGCTGAAGGCACGATGACAGAAGCGGCAAAATCGCTTTTTCTAACCCAGTCAGCGTTAAGCCACGCAATGAAAAAGTTGGAAGCCCATTTTGACGTACCGCTTTGGAAAAAAGACGGCAGAAGACTCACGCTGACTCAGGCGGGTCAGAGTGTATTGGGCTTAGCTCACCGAGTTTTACCCCAGTTTGAGCATACTGAAGCCCAATTACGCAGATTCGCCGATGGTAAACAGGGCATATTACGCATTGGGATGGAGTGCTACCCGTGTTTTGAATGGTTGCTCAAGGTAGTGGCGCCTTTTTTGAAAGCCTTTCCAGATGTTGATGTAGATGTACGCCGCGCGTTCTCTTTTGGCGGTTTACAAGCGCTTCACGGGTACGATATTGATATATTGCTCACGCCAGACCCTCTTTCACTTGAAACCATTACCTACACGCCAGTGTTCGAATATGAACAAGTGTTGGTAATGGATAAGCACCACCCTTTGGCAGAGAAACCATTTGTTACACCGAAAGACTTAAGCAATGAGACCCTTATCACCTACCCCGTAGAACTCAGTCGACTGGACGTATTCACGCATTTTCTTACTCCTGCCAATTGCACAGTGAGGCAACATAAAACGATTGAAACCACAGAGATCATCTTACAAATGGTAGCAGCGGGACGTGGTGTTACTGCGCTACCTAAATGGTTAATTGATGAATCAAAAGAAAGCGATCTCCTGACTTGTCGGTCGCTTGGTGAACAAGGCGTATCAAAAACGCTGTACTTGGGTCATAGAAAAGCGCAGGACGTATTGGGGTTTGTAGATGATTTCATTGCTCTCTCGCGAACGCACAAGCCATAGGTTTTCCAAACTGTATTTCGGAAACTTATGTCAAACTAGGGAATAAAATAATTCGCTTGCCAACAGTGTTGGCAAGCGAAAACGCTCTAATTAAAGACTATTGCGCATTATGCGCGGTTAACAGTATGAATGGCGCTAAATTTTAAACTGCCCCACCAATTCTTTTAAGTCACCAGAAACGGCACTTAACTGCGTAGCTTCCACAGCTAACTCTTCTGCATGCTGACTAGTTTTATCACTTAAACCAGTGATAGCTACGAGCGACTTATTAATATCTTGCGCCACCTCCGTTTGCTGCTCGGTCGCAAGTGCTATGTGAGTACTTTGCTCGTGAACCAAACCTATAGACTGGGTAATGTCTTTAAGCGTTTCGACCACTTTCTCTGTTTTATCGACACCAGATTGAGAACGGGTTTGTCCTTCCTGCATAACACTGTTGGTCTGCTCAGACATCGCCTGCAATCGCTCTACCATTTTTCGTATATCAGTCGTCGATTCTTGTGTACGACTTGCTAATGAGCGAACTTCATCTGCAACAACGGCAAAGCCGCGCCCCTGTTCACCGGCTCTCGCCGCTTCAATGGCTGCGTTTAATGCCAGCAAATTAGTTTGTTCAGCTATGCTGTTAATTACATCGACTACAGCACCGATGCTATCTGACTCTTTGCTCAATCCGCCTACAACTTCAACACCCTGACTGATGGCGTCAGCCAGCGCGCGAATTTCCCTCATGGCATCTTGCACTTGCTCACTGCCGGCTTGTACCAATTCATCTGCTTTAGTCGCAGCGTCACTGGACTGTGCCGCATTTTTTGAAATTTCAACGACGGTAGCAGCCATCTGCGTCACTGCCGTAGACACATTGTCCACCTGACTACGCTCTTGGTTAATTTCCTTGCTAGTCGCGTGACTCACATCTCGAAGGTGATCCGCTGCATCAGAAACAGCCTTAGTGTTGGCGGCAGTATCTTTCAGCAATGATCTTAGTTTATCGGTAAAGGTATTAAACTCTATGGCAAGCGCACCGATTTCGTCGTTGCTCTTAACTTCCAGACGCTTGGTTAAGTCGCCGTCGCCATGCGCTATTTCCGCCATTGCGTTGCGCATTTCGACCAAAGGCTGCGTGACTTTAGCACTCGCAAAATAAGTAATAAGCGCTATTAATCCAATAATCACAAAGGCGACGATAATTGCCGTAGTAATTGCATTATTTATAGGGCTATCAATGATGCTTGCAGGGATAAGAATGCCCAGCGACCAATTCATTTGTGGGTTAGTTAACTGAGCGTGCTCAAAAACCGCAACATAGTCTTCCCCCTTCCAGGTTACGTGCACAATACCAGATTCATTAGCCGCAATATTACTTGCCAACTTGCCAAACCCTTCAGTGCTATCAAACACGCTGTCAAAGTTGCGAATAGAGGAGCTTAGTGGCAACGCTTTGCTCTGTTTTGGAAAGTAAACAATGTTTTGGTTTTCATCGAGTAAAAAAGCCGTGCCTTGGTCTTCATAACGAATGGCATCTATGACCTTACCCACCGTGCTAATAAGAATATCGACACCGCCAACGCCTAGTAACGCTCCATTTTTGTATATCGGGGTTTGTACTACTGCAGATACGCTTCCATCTTGGGAATCGACAGCAGGAGGCGTTACATATAGCTTTCCTTTTTCTACGGCAGCAGTAAACCACGGACGCTTAGTTGCAAAGTAACCCGCGTTAGGATTGCCAGCATCAGGACCCGAAGTGTCGACGCCGACTCGGCCCTCTTCATAGAAGTATTCACCCGTCTTAGCTGAACCAAAGAACGCCGATTTAATAATGGGATCTTGGCTGCTGATGCCCTCAAATGTGGCATAGATATCTTCAGATTGAGTCAGTTGGCTTTCGGGCGCCCCTCGCATGTTATGGCGCGTAAAAAACTCTTGTAGAAAAGGACTACTTAGGAATGCTCTAGCAACACCGCCATAGGTTGCGAAGAAGCCTTCAACGTCATTAGCCTCACGTGCAACTAAGGATTTAAGCTCTTTTTCTACGCGACTGCGGGTGTTATCTGCAACGGTATTGACTAAGAAAAACGCCGTAATGAGTAACATCAAAGCTATGCTACCGCCAACGATAAGCATGAACTTTTTTTGGAGTGATATGGATTTCATTTGTACTTCTCATTGTTTACTAAACGCCACAACGTGTGAAAAGTGTATTCCAGCACTAGGGCCTGTTGACCTTTGTTGTACATTTTTTTCAGCGGTCTTTGTGCCATCTAGACAAGGCGGATGTTTGACGGTTTAGTGGTTCTAAGTCGAAAACATTCAACGCAGTATAGATGGCACAAAGGCGCTGCCCGAAGGGGTCGTTATGGAAGCCTTTTACTCTTTGTCACAGCCCTTTAACTTAGCCCACTAGGCTTGCAGGACTGTTTCGCGATTAAAAGGCCTCCATTTAGACCAAAATTCGTACATCAAAGGTCAACAGACCCTGATAATTCGCACACATTTCAGGTTTAGTTTTATTAGTATAAAAGCGCAAGTGAGCCGAGCTCGCTTGCACTTCTAATACTTTGAGATATACAGAGAAATTTTACAACCTCTGAAAGTCAATTCTACGAAAGTTTAAATACAGAGTGAATTGAACGGTTTTAAAAATTAGCTGTAAAAGCAAAGGTAAGCGGTAGGCGTAGACACTTTTACGTCAAAAGAAGCATCGGCGGGTACATTAAAGCTGGTGCCTGTAGCAAAAGATTGCCATTCGTCACTTCCCGGAAGCTTCACAACTAGCTCACCTTCAACCACTTTCATTAGCTCTTTTTGTGATGTAGAAAATGTGTATTCACCCGGCGACATCACGCCCGAGGTGCAGGGGCCGTTTGCAGATTCAAACCCAATCGAGCTCACTTTATTGTCGAAATAATGGTTTACTTTAAAGCTCATAGTTACTCCTTTGATGTGAGTGCTGACTTTCTTTGCTTTAACTGTTTTTAAAGCAAAGTGCTGCAGCCTTGATACTTCTTTAGCGTTTTTGCCAAATAAGCATATGGTTGTTGGCGGGCATGTCGATTATTTCTTGCAAGCTTAACTCGCCTGCCCAAGCAGTAAGCTCATTGATATCGCGATAGCCACCATAACCACGCGCTAAAAGCGAAGTATGGAAGGCTTGGTTACTTTCAGAAGTAAACTTACCACTATGTGTAAAAGGACCATACTGACAGAATACGCCCCCTTTGGGTAAGTGCAACGGTACTGATTCCATGAGTAGCTTCGCCTCTTCTTTTTGCATGATATGCGCGGTGTTTGCCGTAAAAATGCCGTCTATGTCGAGGTTGGGAAAGTCATCTTGCCCAACGGTGAATGCAATGGGAGGTTTCACATTCCGCGTATTTGAATCACTCAGCCACGCGGCAATGCCTTCGTGATAGTGTGGTTGGTCGCTTGTGTGCCAAATAAGATGGGGCAAATGCTCAGCCAAAAATACGGCGTGCTGACCTGTTCCACTCCCTATCTCTAATACCTGTCGGCAATTGGCAAATTTACGTTCAAGCACGCTCAAAATGGCGCGCTTGTTGTTCTCACAAGCCTGACTAAAAGGCTTTTCGATTTGCATACACGTTACCTGCCTAATCAGCATTAATCACTTAAGTTTGGACCCAACCACTTTTCAGCCTCTTCTAAGGTCCAGCCTTTACGTGTGGCGTAATCTTCTACTTGGTCGGCTTGAATTTTGGCGACAGCAAAGTATTTGGCATCAGGGTGAGCAAAATACCAACCCGATACTGACGCCCCCGGCCACATGGCGTAACTTTCCGTAAGCTTCATACCTGTATGCTGCTCTGCTGACAATAAATCCCAAATAAGCTGCTTTTCAGTATGCTCGGGACACGCGGCGTAGCCTGGTGCCGGTCGAATGCCTTGGTATTTTTCGCGAATAAGTTCTTCGTTACTTAGTGATTCGTCAGCGGCGTAACCCCAGTAATGCTTACGCACTTGCTCGTGCAGATATTCCGCAAACGCTTCGGCAAGCCTGTCTGCCACCGCTTTAACCATAATGCCGTTGTAGTCATCGCCAGTCTGAATATAGCTATCAGCAAGCTCGTCTTCACCTATACCGCCGGTGACGGCAAAAGCGCCCACATAATCATTTATGCCACTCGACTTTTCAGCTACAAAGTCTGCTAAACAATAATTAGCGAATTTGTCTTTTAGGGTTTGCTGACGCAAGTGATGGGCAACACCTTGAATCTGGTTTCTCGACTCATCGGTATAAATTTCAACATCGTCATTAACGCGGTTGGCCGGAAACAAGCCGATAACGCCTTTCGCCTGAAGGCTGTTCTCTTCGGTAATTTTATCCAGCATGGCGTTGGCGTCGTTAAACAGTGACTGTGCCTGCTCTCCCACCACCTCACCTTCAAGTATACGTGGATACTTGCCTGCCAAAGACCAGGTTAAGAAAAATGGCGTCCAATCAATGTAGTTGCGCAGCGTAGCCAAATCGGCGGTTACCGGTGTTACACCCAGGTTCGCAGGTTTTACTGGTAAAGTCGTAAAATCTGGCTTAAAAGCGTTTTCTCTGGCTTGAGCTAATGTCACCGGCTTGCTGCGCGGCTTTTTACGGGCGTGCTGTTCACGTACCGTATCGTATTCTTTTGCGAGTTCCTGCGCGTAAATATCGCGGGACGTTTTGTTTAGAAGGCGCTGACATACGCCTACTGCTCTACTAGCATTTGGAACATAGGCTACAGGCGCATGGTAGTTTTGTTCAATTTTTACCGCAGTGTGCGCTTTAGACGTAGTCGCCCCGCCAATAAGCAGCGGGATATCAAAGCCCTGACGCTCCATTTCTTTGGCAACGTGAACCATTTCATCTAGTGAAGGTGTAATAAGGCCAGACAGGCCTATCATATCAACGTTTTCATCTTTAGCGGTTTGTAAGATTGTCGCCGCGGGCACCATTACGCCAAGATCAATCACTTCAAAGTTATTACACTGAAGTACCACGCCAACAATATTTTTACCGATATCGTGAACATCGCCCTTTACCGTAGCGAGAAGAATTTTACCGTTGCTTTTCGCATCGTCTGACTTTTCTTCTTCAATGTATGGCTGTAAATGGGCTACCGCCTTTTTCATTACACGGGCCGATTTTACTACCTGAGGAAGAAACATTTTTCCTTCGCCAAACAAATCCCCTACTACGTTCATGCCGTCCATTAACGGCCCTTCAATAACATGTAACGGACGCTCAGCTTGTTGACGCGCTTCTTCAGTATCTTCAATGATGTAATCGGTAATGCCTTTAACAAGCGCATGCTCTAAGCGCTTATTCACTTCTTGCTCGCGCCAGGATAAATCTTCCTTTGCGGCCGCTTTACCGTCGCCTTGATAGTTCGGTGCAATATCGAGTAAGCGTTCAGTAGCATCACTTCTGCGGTTTAAAATTACGTCTTCAACCGCATCGCGCAATTCAGCGGGTATTTCGTCGTATACTTCTAGCTGACCTGCATTCACAATAGCCATATCCATACCGGCTCGAATAGCGTGATATAGGAATACCGAGTGCATAGCTTCGCGAACCGGATTGTTCCCTCTGAACGAGAATGAAATATTAGAAAGGCCACCAGAAATATGTGAGTACGGACAGGTTTTACGTATCTCGCGGGTCGCTTCAATAAAATCAACCGCGTAGTTATCGTGCTCTTCAATACCTGTCGCTACAGCAAAAATATTGGGGTCAAAGATAATATCTTCAGGAGGAAAGCCGACTTCTTCTGTCAGCAACTTGTAGCTACGCTGACAAATCTCAACTTTGCGGGCTTGTGTATCGGCCTGGCCGGTCTCGTCAAAGGCCATCACTACGGTTGCAGCACCATAGCGCTTTATTAGCTTGGCTTGGTTTAAGAAGATCTCTTCCCCTTCTTTTAAGCTAATAGAGTTAACAATCGCCTTGCCCTGCACACACTTAAGCCCTGCTTCGATGATCTCCCATTTAGACGAGTCGATCATAATGGGAACTCGGCTAATATCTGGCTCAGAGGCAATCAGGTTTAAAAAGGTGATCATGGCCTGCTTTGAATCAAGCATGGCCTCATCCATATTGATATCAATAATTTGAGCACCGTTTTCTACCTGCTGTCTTGCGACATCAAGTGCGGTTTCATAATCACCTTCAAGAATAAGACGTTTAAAGCGAGCAGAGCCTGTAACGTTGGTGCGCTCACCGATATTAATAAATGTAGAAAATTCTGCGCTCATTATGCCCTCCTAGTGTACAAACGGCTCTAGGCCTGACAAACGCATTTTGGGTTCAAACTGTGGCACTTTTCTTGGCGCAATTCCATTGACCGCATTAGCAATATCGCGAATGTGTTCCGGCGTACTGCCGCAGCAGCCACCTACGATATTCACTAGCCCAGATTGCGCCCATTCTTTGATGTGCTCGGCCATTTCAGGGCCTTCCATGTCGTATTCACCAAACTCGTTGGGTAAACCAGCGTTAGGGTGCGCTGAAATTAAGCACTCACTAACAGTAGCAACTTCATCTACGTATTGGCGCAGCAAGTCTGGCCCAAGAGCACAGTTTAAGCCGAATGAGAATGGACTGATGTGTCGCATGGAATAATAAAACGCTTCCGCGGTTTGACCAGACAGCGTGCGCCCTGAGGCATCGGTAATCGTGCCAGACACCATAACGGGTAGCGATATACCCAGCTTTTCAAAAACCGACTCTACCGCATAGGCTGCCGCTTTCGCATTAAGTGTATCGAAGATGGTTTCGAGCATGATTAAATCTGCACCGCCTTCAATGAGCGCTTCGGTAGACTCGCTATACGCTTCCACGAGTTCGTCAAAAGTAACATTGCGTTTGCCTGGGTCGTTAACGTCAGGCGAAATTGAAGCAGTGCGATTTGTTGGGCCAAGTACACCTGCCACGAAACGGGGTTTGTCGGGTGTCTTTGCTGTGAACTCATCGGCAGCTTTACGTGCCAATTTAGCTGCAGCTAAATTAATATCACGGGATTGAGCCTGCATATCGTAATCGGCCATAGCGATAGTCGTAGCATTAAACGTATTCGTTTCAATAATGTCCGCACCAGCTTCAAAGTAATCACAGTGAATTTGATAGATGATATCGGGCTGAGTAAGAACCAACAAATCGTTGTTACCCTTAACATCGCAGTGCCAGTTGGCAAACTGTGTTCCGCGATAATCTTCTTCTTCTAACTTATGGCGCTGGATCATGGTGCCCATGGCGCCGTCTAATATAAGGATGCGCTTTTTAGCGGCTTCTGTAAGCGTTGTCTGCGCGCTAGAATTTGGTCTTTTGCTCACGTGCTACCTCTTTGGCTGTGACTTTTCAGCAAGCTGACTTAAATCGTAAGGCGTGGTCTGATAGACATAATAATTCAGCCAGTTTGTAAACAATAGGCTGCCGTGTGAGCGCCACTGTACAATAGGAGACTTGGCTGGATCATCCCCTTCAAAATAGTTTTTTGGAATTACTGGCGTTTGTCCCGCGGCAATATCTCGAAAATACTCGTCTTTAAGTGTATCTGGATCGTATTCCGGGTGACCCGTTACAAATACCATGCGCTTATCTTCTGACGCCACAATATAAGCGCCTACATCGTCAGACTCTGCAACAACACTAAGTCCATCGACGCTGTTATACAACGAGGTGTTAATATGCCCATAACGGGAATGTGGTGCGTAAAAAGAAGGATCAAAGCCTCTTAATAGCTCATTGTTCGGGTCATTCACTTTATGTTTAAAGACACCTGAAAACTTTTCGTCTCTAAGCTCTCGTGTAATGCCGTAAAAGTGATACATGGCGGCGTGAGCAGCCCAACATAAGTAAAGGGTTGAGTTCACGTGACGCTGCGCCCACTCCAATATGGTGGTCATGGTTTCCCAATACTTTACTTCCTCGTAATCGATAAGCGCGAGAGGCGCACCGGTGACAATGAGGCCATCGTATTTCTTATTCGCTACCGCTGAAAAGTCGTGATAGAAAGCATCCATGTGCGATTGCGGGGTATTCTTCGGCGCTTGATTATCAATTCGAATTAAATCCACGTTTATTTGCAGTGGCGTGTTCGATAACAGGCGAAGTAACTGTACCTCTGTTTCTATCTTGTTCGGCATTAAATTAAGAATACCGACTTCAAGAGGACGAATATCCTGATTGGCAGCCCTGTCCATGTCCATGGTAAAAATATTTTCACCTAGTAGTACATTCTGCGCGGGTAACTGCTCAGGAATACGAATTGGCATAGAGGGCTCCAGTGATAAATTACAATATCTGTATTGTGTCTATAACTGGCGATATGTCAACATCTTTACGTCTAGACGTCTAAACGTTTTTTCTCTGGTGCTCAAAAATACTAATTATTTTGTTTATGCACCATTACCAACATCTCAGCTTCGGCACGAGGAATGTCGCAGGCTTCAATAATTTCATCGATGCTAGCGCCTTGCTTGACTAAGTCCGCCGCACGCTGATATAGGCGTAGGGAAGGATCTTGAAGCTTGAGTTCTCGAAGCTGGTTTTCAATATCAGTTTGCTTTTCGTCTAACTCTTGAAGGTGTCGAGTGATCACCAAGGTGCGTGCTTGCGCCTCAGTTTGTTGATTATTTGCATTTTTAGCAAGGGCTTCAGTGCGGGCAATAGCCTCTGCGTTAGCATGTTCGCTTTCGCTTAATGCAGAACGCAACTGCTTAATATGTGAATACAGCACACCCATCGCGGCAATGAGTATAACTACAAGAATACACAGTATGAGTTCTAATAAGGTAGGTGCAGCAAGCTGCCAATCCATGGACATAACCCTTGGGGAAATGTAGGCAGTATTATAATCAATACCGCCTATTCATTTATTTAGATGTTGCTAAGCTCATCCCACTCTTCGTCGCTTAACAATTTATTAAGATCTACAAGAATAAGCAGTTCGCCGTCGCGGTTACTTACACCTTGGATAAACTTAGCACTCTCTTCAGTACCTACGTTAGGGGCACTGTCAATCTCTGAAGATTTCAAGTAAACCACCTCAGCGACACTATCCACCAGAATACCAACCACCTGCTCGTCAGACTCAATAATAACGATACGGGTATTGTCAGTAATTTCTGTTGGCGGTAATCCGAAACGAGCACGTGTATCGATAACCGTTACTACGTTACCACGCAGATTGATAATACCAAGTACATAGTCAGGTGCACCGGGTACAGGGGCTATTTCGGTATAACGCAAGACCTCTTGAACTTGCATCACGTTGATACCGTAAGTTTCTTCACCTAAGCGATACGTTACCCATTGAAGGACTTCGTCGTTGCTGTCGGTGGCGTTATTATTTATTCTTTCGTCGCTCATGAACCTGGCTCCCAATACTATGGCGTCTGGTCGTTACTGCCTAAGCCTTTGTTAAGCATAGATATTAATTCTTCAACGTCAATTAACGCGCACATTTTTTCTTTAACCATCCCTGCTAACCAGGGACGCTTACCTGTGGACTCGCGCCATTTAACATCATCGGTAGTCAAATTGACCGTATTGACTAGCTTTTCACTAGCCAGACCCCACGCACTTTCCCCTAACATTATAAGATATCGGTAGTTAAGCGATTGTGCGAGGTTTTCGTCATATTTTTCTGGCATTACCCATTTTGCAGAGTCAACAACACTTAGTTTAGACTCTCTGTGCAACATTACACCCATAAACCAATCAGGTTTTCCAAATAAAGGGCCAATCTTCTCAATTTGGTGGATCCCACCTAGCGACGTCAAAGGCACCGCAAGTGTTAACCCTGCAACCTCAAAGAATAGCGCCTGAAAGCGAAAACCGAGAGTATTCTTTAGTGGAACTTTTGTTTTTTCAGCGCGGTTTAACGCAGCTTCTTGTTCATTTTCTACTAAAGTTTCTGCGTGAGACTGTTGCTGTTCATCTTCAATTGTCTCTGCTTTTTGCGTTTCAATTAACGATGTAACCTTTTCCGCTATCGCTTCTTGTTCATTCGATAGCGGCTCACTTTCATTGGCGGTAGAAGCAAGTGCCTTTTCAGCCATCTGCTGAGAAGCCTGCTCGAGCAATTTTGCCGTGCGCGCAGTCACATCTTCCGGTGCTTCTGGCTCTTTGAGGAGGCTATCAAGGTATGCCTCCATCACTTCTTCACGGGCAAAAGGCGATTGCTTGCTCATGTTCTCGTTATTTCTCCAATACCGCTAATAGTTTCTCGTACGCAGACACACCACGTGTTTTGGGGTACGCTGCGGAAATGGGAAGCTGTACTAAACTTGCATCCCTGAAGTGCGTGTCGACGGGAATAACCCCTTCCCACACGCGCTCACCATAGTCATTCATTAAGCGCTTTCGCGATGCAAGCGCCGCGTTAGTGCGCTTATCAAACATAGTTGGAATAATCACAGTATTAAAGGATTTGTCCAACGAACGTCCCATAATTTCCATGGTACGAATCATTCTGTCTAGCCCTTTAAGCGCCAGATATTCCGTTTGGGTAGGCACGATAACCTTGTCACACGCTGCAAGAGCGTTAACCATCAGCACCCCAAGCACTGGAGGGCAATCGATGATAGCAACATCAAATTCTCCTGCTATTTTTGCCAACGCTTTTTTTAGGACTAAGCCCATACCTTGTTCGCTACCCATCGTTCTATCTAAGGTCGCGAGCGCCATTGTTGCAGGAAGCACATATAAGTTGTCTAACTTTGTCGGGCACAGACAATCCATAACATTATCGGCCGTAATGTCATTAGACTTAATAAAAATATCGTAAACTGAATGACTTGACGCTTCTGCATCGATACCGAAGTAATAACTCAGCGATGCATGTGGATCAGTATCAATCATGAGCACTCGCTTGCCTTGCTGTGCAAGCAAGCCGCCAAGGCTCACCGTAGTGGTAGTCTTTCCTACACCACCTTTCTGATTCGCTACTGTCCACACTTTCATATTTGCTGTTCCATTACTGTTCAAACTGCTATCGCATTTCGGTTTGAACGCAACTGCTCATATCATCAATGTTTATATTTTTACTGGATATATTGGCAACGGCTACAGCTTGAGGCATACCGTACACAACACAGGAATCTTGGTCTTGAGCCCAAATCGTTGCGCCTTTTTTCTTGAGCATTCGGCATCCTTCTCTGCCGTCAGCCCCCATACCCGTTAATATAATTCCTAATACATCCCCACCATAAGCTTTAGCCAGAGAACTGAAAGTGAGATCAACACTGGGCTTATAATTCACCTTGTCACTCGCACTTGCATCAACAATGGCAATGCGTTTATTCGCACCTATGGTTTCTAGCAACATTTGCTTCCCACCGGGAGCAAGATACGCATGACCTGGTTTTAGAATGTCGCCGTGCTCGGCTTCTTTTACTCTAATCTTACAGTTTGTGTCTAAACGCTGTGCAAATGCCGAAGTAAATGTTCCAGGCATGTGTTGTACAAGCAAAATGGGGTAAGGAAACTCTGCAGGTAAAGGAGACAGCACTTTTTGAAGCGCCACAGGCCCGCCTGTAGAAGCCCCAATTGCCAAACACTTGTAGTGCTTTCCCGTCGCTCTTACAGACGAAACGGTTGGTTGTTTGGCTGCGTCTTTATGCCCTGATAGCAACCCTGATGTTTTAAAGAACGCCTGCTTTGGCGCATTATCAGGAAGCTTTCTTGCCTCTGTAGAGCGAAACGACGGACGCTTAAGACCAATACCACGACGCGCTATTAAGCGTACTTTTGTACACAACAAGCGCGATGCATCTTTTCTGTCCTGCGCGATATCTTCAAATTTCTTAGGTAAGAAATCGAGCGCGCCCGCTTCTAACGCATCTAATGTCGCTTGCGCACCATGATGCGTAAGCGAAGAAAACATAAGAATAGGTGTAGGCCGTTTGTCCATTATGGCCTTTACAGCTGAAATGCCGTCCATGACAGGCATTTCAACATCCATCGTTATCACATCCGGCTTAAGCGCTTCTGCTTTTTCAAGTGCATCGCGCCCATTTCTCGCTTCCCCAACAACTTCAAGTTCCCTATCGCCATCGAGTATTTCTTTTACTCGACGACGATAAAAAGTCGAGTCGTCCACGACAAGGACTTTAAAGACCATGGATTATTATTCCTGTTAATTCATCGCCTTACTTGATGGGTTTACGCGCATACCGTTTAAGCAGGCTCGGAATATCTAAAATTAGTGCAATTCCACCGTCTGATGTGATCGTGGCTCCCGCCATACCAGGCGTGCCTTGCAATAATGCATCAAGAGGTTTAATTACCACTTCTTCTTGGCCTATTAGCGCGTCTACTACGAATCCTACTTGTTGTGTACCAATTTGCACTACAACAACGTGTCCCTTTTCTCTATCGATGTCTTTGGGACCTCGAATCAACCATTCACCAAGGAAGAATAACGGAATTGCTTTTGAACGAACTATCATTGTTAGCTGGCCATCGACCGTGTTGGTCTTTTTGATGTCCATATTTATTATTTCGTTCACCGCACCTAATGGTAACGCAAAGGTTTGTTTTCCTACAACAATCATTAGCGTCGGAAGAATGGCTAGCGTTAGCGGAACTTTGATATCCAGTCGCGTGCCTTTACCTAGCTGTGAATCAATGTTCACTGTGCCGTTTAGTTGGTTAATTTTGGTCTTAACCACGTCCATGCCCACACCGCGACCAGAAATATCACTAATTTCTGTTTTGGTTGAGAACCCTGGCGCGAATATCAAGTTAAACGCTTCGACATCCGACATACGTGCAGCTGCGTCTGCGTCTAGTACACCGCGACTAATAGCAATTTCTTTAAGCTTTTCAGGATCCATTCCTTTACCATCATCTTCGATGGTTAGAAGAATATGATCGCCTTCTTGAGATGCCGATAGCTGAACCGTACCCATGCGCGGTTTACCCGCTGCAGCACGGTCATCAGGCATTTCAATACCATGGTCGACGGAGTTTCTCACCAAATGCACAAGTGGATCGGCCAGTGCTTCAACCAGGTTTTTGTCTAAATCAGTTTCCTCACCCACAAGCTCAAGGGTTATTTCTTTTTTCAAGCTTCTAGCGAGGTCTCGAACAACGCGAGGGAAACGACCAAACACCTTCTTGATAGGTTGCATGCGGGTTTTCATTACCGCACCTTGCAAGTCGCCCGTTACCACATCTAAGTTGGCAATGGCTTTGGACATGCTTTCGTCGTTACTGTTGATACCCAAGCTTATTAGCCTGTTTCTCACTAGTACGAGTTCACCCACCATGTTCATAATTTGGTCAAGGCGCTTGGTATCTACACGTACTGTAGTCTCAGCAGGAGGCGCAGCTGGTGCCGCCTTCTTCTCATCTTTTTTAGGCGCTGCTTTTGGTGCATCAGGTGCGCTTGCTTTAGCTGGCGCTGCGGCGCTAGGAGCAGGCGTCGCTTTTGGCGCAGCTGGCGCTGCTTGTTTCGCTTTTTGAACCGCTTCTGTTGCTGCCTTATCTACAGGAGGCTCTGGCGCCTTTGAAACGGCTCCCTGCTTGGTAGGCCCTTGCCCTGAGCCATGCAGTTGGTCAAGCAGTGCTTCAAATTCGTCATCGGTGATTTCTTCATCACCAGCTGCATTCGGCGTTACTGGTGCTGGAGCTGGTGTATTTGCCGTTGACGCAGCTTCTTCACCACCAAACTTGCCTTTGCCATGTAAATCATCGAGCAGCGCTTCAAATTCTTCGTCGGTGATATCGTCGTTATCACTAGCGGCAGCAGGTGCAGCAGCCTTTGCAGGTTCGTTTTTAGCCGCTGAGGACTGTCCTGGTGCCCCAGAGCCATGCAGTTCATCAAGCAGCGCTTCAAACTCATCTTCAGTGATTTCGTCAATACCGCCGCTATCACCAGAACTTGGGGCCTGTGCAGTAGGCTCTTCAACAACTAATTCTGGCTCTTCAATCGCGGGCTCAGGTTCTGACGCCGGCGCGCTTTGTTCACCAAAAATATTCTCATCTGGAGATTCCGGGCGACTTAGTTTGTGTAACAAGTCTACTAGGTGTGCATCTGCTGGCTCTAATGGATCCCGAGCTTTCACTCGTTCAAACATTTCAACCACCACATCTGTGGCTTGCAGAATAATATCCATCAGTTCAGGGGTTAGTGTTCGTTGACCGTTTCGCATTACGTCAAAGACGTTTTCCGCACCGTGACAAATTTCTACTAACTCGGTAAGAGACAGGAACCCTGCTCCCCCTTTAACTGTGTGATAACCACGGAAAATTGCATTCAGCAAATCCGCATCTTCAGGATTGTTCTCAAGATCAACGAGCTGTTCTTGTAATTGTTCAAGTATCTCTCCAGCCTCAACTAGAAAGTCCTGTAATATATCCTCGTCAACATCAAACGACATGCGCCCGCTCCCCTAAAAACCTAAGCTAGACAGAAGATCATCTACATCATCTTGGCCTGACACGACGTCGTCGCGCTTATCGGCATCAATGATAGGGCCTTCTGCCTCTACACCATCAACCTTATCGGCCTTAACGCTGGATGGTTTAGTTTGTTCTGCACCGTCGCGTTCACCAAACATGGTAAGCATGTTAACTAAGCTGTCTTCCACTTCTTTAACCAAGTCGATAACGCGGCGAATAACCTGACCAGTTAAGTCTTGATAACCTTGAGCCATCAATACTTCTGTAAGTAACTGTGTAAGTTTAGCTGACTGTGCCGAACCTTCTTCCAACAATTCGTCTAAGTCTGCGCATAAAGCCTTGAATTCACCCAACTCTATTTGGCGATTCATCAGCTTCTTCCACTCAGGCATAACCTTTTCGATGCGCGCCGACAGCATTTCAGCGATAGGCATGCTCGCTTCAACGGCATCCATAGTAGTATTAGCAGCTTTTTCAGTTTCTTCAATTACGTAGGTTAGGCGGGATTGTGCATCGGGAATATCATCGGTCGCGAGATTTTTAATGCGGTCGTCTATTTGGAAATTATTCAGCGCGTCATGGAGCTGACGCGTCAGTTTCCCTACTTCGGCAAATAACTCAACGTTTTCTTTCATTGAGGCCGCTTCTAATAGGGCATTGGCTGAAGCGTTGTCACCCTCTTCAAGGTAGGTGACAAGCTGTTTTGCTTCTTCCAACGAAATTGGAACGTTTACATTCGTTGACATCCAGTAAACCTCATTTCTCTGGTGAGCGTCTGGATCAACCTAAACGTTCGAATATTTTATCTAATTTTTCTTTAAGTGTTGCTGCAGTGAACGGCTTAACAACGTAGCCATTAACACCTGCTTGCGCAGCGGCAACAATTTGCTCTTTCTTCGCTTCAGCAGTAACCATAAGTACTGGTAGGTGCTTGAGCTTGTCATCGGCTCTAATCGCGCGAAGCAAGTCAATACCCTGCATTCCAGGCATGTTCCAATCGGTAACTACGAAATCGAAATCACCTTGCTGCAACATAGGCAATGCAGTACTTCCGTCATCCGCTTCCTGGATGTTGGAAAAACCCAAATCTTTAAGTAGGTTTTTGATGATACGTCTCATGGTAGAAAAATCATCGACCACGAGAATTTTCATGCTTTTGTCCAAAATAGCCTCCAGTGAGGGGTTAATTGTTATTAATTTCTATTCTTCGTCAGCTTGCCACGACTTCATTCGTGATTTGAGTTTTAACATGGCCTGACTGTGAATTTGACTGACTCTCGATTCACTTACATCAAGAACCTCACCAATTTCTCTTAGGTTCAGCTCTTCATCATAATACAGCGAAAGTACAATCGCTTCTCTTTCAGGTAATGTCGTAATTGCATGGGCAAGCGCTTTTTGGAAAGCGCCTTGCATCAAATCTTCCAGTGGTGCGTCGCTACCTCGATTTTGCTCTGTCGAAATAACATCTTCTGACACACCTAAATCTTCAATACCTACCAGCTTTCCGGCATTTACTTCATTAAGCATTTGGTGATAGTCCTGCAAGCTTACATTAAGCTTATCAGCAATATCAGAATCTCTAGCATCGCGGCCTGTTTCGCTTTCTACTTGCGAAATTGCTTCAGTGATCGCTCGACCATTTCGGTGGACTGAACGCGGTGTCCAATCCCCTTTGCGAATTTCATCTAGCATAGCACCGCGAATGCGAATACCGGCAAACGTTTCAAAGCTGGCTCCTTTTGAACCATCAAAGTTTCGCGCGGCTTCTAATAATCCAATCATGCCTGATTGAATTAAATCGTCTACAAGAACACTAGCCGGCAATCGCGCTATCAAGTGATGCGCTATACGCTTAACCAATGGCGCATGTCTTTCGACTAACTGCGCTTTATCGGTTTGTTGTTGATAAGCGGCTGCCTTGCTGTTCAACGCTGACTTCCTACGGCTTTTTCTGCAACTAATTGTTCAATGAAAAACTCTAAATGGCCACCTGGCTGCGCTGGAATAGGCCATGTTAAGGCTTTACTCGCCAACTGTGTTATTGCAACGGCTGCCGGTGAACCTGGGTAAGCATCGACAATGGCTGTTTGTTTACGCACTGCTTTACGAATGTTCTCGTCAAACGGTACTGTCGCCACTAATTCTAGTGCAACATCTAAAAAACGCCCTGTCACTTTGCTTAATTTACTAAATAGCTCTTGGCCTTCTCGCACGTCGCGCACCATATTAGCCACAACTTTGAAGCGGAAAACACCGTGCTCTCTATTCAGAATTTTTATCAATGCATACGCATCTGTCAATGAAGTAGGCTCGTCACACACAACGACCATGATGTCTTGTGAGGCTTTTGAAAAGCTCAACACCATGTCTGAAATACCTGCCGCTGTATCAACGATAAGCACGTCAATTTGCGAGCGCAGCTCACTAAAGGCACGAATTAGGCCAGCGTGTTGCGTTGGCGACAATTCTGCCATCGACTGCGTGCCTGATGTGGCAGGGGCAATCTTTATTCCGTGCGGACCGGTCACTAATACTTCATCAAGTGTACATTCGCCGGAAAGCACGTGGGATAAGTTTTTCTCAACACGCAAACCTAACATAACGTCTACGTTAGCAAGACCGAGGTCCGCATCGAGAACCATTACACGTTTACCTTGCTTCGCCATGGCGATAGCGGTGTTCAATGTAATGTTTGTTTTACCTACGCCACCTTTGCCACCGGTGACGGCGATTACTTTGATTAACCGTGATTGCTTCATTTTTCTTAAGCTACTCGCTTGGTCGTCAATCATACTGCTTATGCTGTTTTAATTGCGTTGTTACCACTAGTATGATTCAAACCGTACTTTTTATAAAGCTTTGCAGCAGCGGAAACCAAAGATTTCGCTTCTGCAATCTTAATGTCTTCAGGTACTTTTTGACCATCGGTGACATAACTAACCGGTAATTGGTATTCAACCGCTGCACTAAGCACCTCTCCTAAAGAGTAGCACTCATCTAACTTTGTGAAAATACAGCCACTTAGTTCAATATCATCATACGCTTGAATGATTCTCTGCAAAGCAGGATATTGCGTATTTGCTTGCGCTACCAAATATTTTTTAACATTTGGCATTTGTCCGTTATCAAACTGCTTAATTTGTTTAATTAATCGACTATCTCTTTGACTAAATCCAGCCGTATCAATCAATACTAGTCGCTTATGACGAAGTTGGAATAATAAATCCGCAAGTTCTTCACTAGTCTGCGCTTTTCTCACCGTGCAGCCAATAATCTTTCCGTATGTCGCTAGCTGCTCATAGGCGGCAATTCTATACGTATCGATGGTAATCATCGCAACCGACTCTGCACCGTATTTTTGCGCATAGCGGGCAGCAAGTTTCGCAACGGTAGTTGTTTTACCGGTACCTGTTGGTCCTACTAATGCAACAGCACCTTGTGCGCTAAGTATATCGTTTCCTGTCACATTTATGCGATTAGCCAATAGGTTAAGAAGATATACCCATGCATCTCGTTCGTTGTAATGTGACGGCGTATAGCTAATAAGCTGTTTCGCTAACGCGTTGCTTAACCCCATATCGGTTAAACGGGTGATTAGATATTGATGAACAGGTTTTTGACGTTTGTTTTTAGCTTCCATCAAGTCGGCCACTTGATATTGCAATACATCGCGAAGAGACGCTAGCTCTTCCTTGATTTGCGCAAGCTCCGCTGACTGCGTCACAGCGGTATCATCCATACTCGACGCTTGATGCTCTGGGAAAGCGTTCTGACGAACTGGTTCATGAGAAGACTGCTGGGCTTCTACGTCGTCAATAAAGGCTTCTGAGAAGTCTAAGTGCGAAGCAATTTCATTGGCGTGCTTAGCATTTGCTGTCATTGGTTGGTTAGGTTGCGCGGGACTCGCTACGCCATTATTTCCACCGTGCTGCTTTTCTAGCAGTGCTTTAAGGCTATCAGGACCGTCGTCACCAATGATTTCGCTCAAGCTAGGCACTGCCTTTTGGCCAGGTGTTTTTGCAGCGGCTTGTGGAGACGCTTTCGGCGTAAACAACTTCGCTTCAGGTTCTTTGTCGTAGGCTGCGACAAGCTCAATACCGTCAGCGACTTTGCGATTTGACATGATCACAGCGTCACTGCCCAATTCAGCTTTAACTTGGCTTAACGCCTCACGCATATCTTTGCCGAAGAAACGTCTAATTTTCATTGCAACCTCTCCAATCACCCAGTGTCAGATTATTGACCGACCGAACTGACTATTTTTATTTGTTTGTCGTCAGGCACTTCTTGGTAAGACAGAACATGAAGCCCAACAACCGAATATTTTAAGAAGCGAGACAGAACGGGTCGTAGCATGCCTGAGGTAAGGAGTACTGCAGGCTCTCCTTCTAACTCTTGCTGCTGACTGGCTTGCTGCAATGATTTTTGCAGCTTGTCTGCCAGACCTGGTTCTATGCCAGCGCCATCTTCGCCACCTGCTTGAAGTGACTGGTGCAACATCTGTTCCAACTCTGGCGCCAAGGTTATGACAGGTATCTCTTTTGCACCTTGAGTAATTTCTTGGACAATTAAACGTTTAAGGGCAATACGCACTGCGGACACTAAAACATCGGGGTCTTGGCTGCGCGTGCCGTACTCACTGAGTGTTTGCACGATTGTACGCATATCGCGAATAGGCACGCCTTCAAACAATAAGGTTTGCAGTACCTTCACGACGGTGCTTAGAGGAAGAATGTCTGGTACTAATCCTTCAACCAGTTTCGGATGCTGCTTGGCAAGCATATCAAGAAGTTGTTGCGCTTCCTCGTGCCCTAATAATTGATATGCATTGTTAGAGAGTAATTGGCTTAAATGGGTCGCTACAACGGTCGCAGCGTCTACTACTGTGTACCCAAGGGTTTGTGCATGCTCCCGTTTATTGGGCTTAATCCATACTGCGTCCAAGCCGAACGCGGGGTCTTTAGTGGCACGCCCTTCTAATTTACCGAACACTTGCCCTGGATTAATAGCAAGTTCTTCATCGTGACTGATGATGGAATCGCCTATCGTTACGCCTAGCATAGCGATGGTGTAAGTGTTGGGCTCTAAATCCAAGTTATCGCGAATGTGGACAGGCGGAATAAGGAAACCCAGCTCTTGCGATAGTTTCTTACGTACGCCTTTAATGCGCGTCAACAACTCGCCACCTTGGGATTTATCGACAAGAGGGATTAAGCGATAGCCCACTTCCAATCCGATGGTATCTACCTGCTGAACATCATCCCAGCCAAGCTCTTTCACTTCAGGCGCAACCGATTCATCTTTTACCACATTGTCTGGCACTTTGGGCTCTGCGGCCTTTCTCTTTTCTTGAACCGACTGCCAGTAAGCAAAGCCTGCAATCAAGAATGAGAACCCTAAGAATGCGATATGAGGCATCCCAGGAATGATACCCATCACAAATAGAACGCCCGAGGCTATATAAAGAGCTTGATTATTACCAAGCTGACCGCGGATTTCTTTGCCCATTTCCTGGGTCTCGTTTTCACGAGTAACGATAATGGCTGTAGCGACCGAAAGTAACAATGAAGGAATTTGCGCCACCAAACCATCACCGATGGTCAATATGGTGTAGATTTCTATAGCGTTACCGAATGAAAGCCCGTGCTGAATCATGCCAATAAAAAGACCACCGACAATATTAATTAGCATGATGAAAAGGCCTGCGACCGCATCACCCTTTACAAATTTTGACGCACCGTCCATCGACCCGTAAAAATCCGCTTCTGCGGTAATCTCTTCACGGCGTTTACGTGCTTGGTCTTGATCTATATACCCTGCATTTAAATCAGCATCTATGGCCATTTGCTTACCGGGCATAGCATCTAACGTAAAGCGAGCGCTTACTTCTGAAATACGTCCTGCGCCTGCGGTTACAACTTTGAAGTTGATAATAAGAAGAATGGCGAAAACAACAATACCTACGGCGTAGTTACCACCAATCACGACCTCACCGAAGGCTTCGATAACTTTACCTGCTGCATCGCCGCCTTCATGTCCGTAAAGTAAGACAACGCGAGTAGAAGCCACGTTAAGCGCTAGTCTCAAAACGGTAGCGATAAGTAACACCAAGGGGAAAATGCCGAAATCTACTGGACGCTGGGTAAGTACAGCCACCAAGATAATGACTAGCGACAACGCAATATTAAAGCTAAACAGCACGTCCAGTAAGAATGGCGGCATAGGCAATATAACCATGCCCATAATTGCCAAAAGGACGATGGGTGCGCCTAAACCACTGGTAAAATTTTGCAGCTGATTTTTATCGAATCGCTGAAGATAACCGGATAACTGCATGGCTTGGTGTCTCTCTATCAGAAAATTGACGCTTTATGTGAATCTTCTAGTGAGTTTTCAACTAACGTGCCAGCTTTGTGTTTTACGCAAAAGTTATCCAAATCTGAGCTGTAATCATGCGTGATTACTGTCTACAGTGACTTGTATAGAGCGATTAAGATTTTGTATCCGAGGGACATACGAACAGTTTATAATTACGTCACTATTCCTAGGGCCTACTCTTCGTTTTAAAAGGATTATTCATGGTAGTACTACAAAACCGTGTTGCAACGTTTTGTTGGGTCAGCCTTGTCATCATGCTGACTTTTAGTCATGTAGCTCATGCATCTAAACAACCTAACTTACGACAGCGTGTGGAGAATTTGCTAGTTGATTCAGTGGAGATATACGGTTCACAAAATAGTAACCCATCTCGTGTGCACAATAGAGTTTTGGTAAGCGAGGTCTACACTCAACAGGGCTATCAGCTTATATGGTTTGGTACTAGTGATGCTGAAAACCGTCTTCAGGAACTCCTCCATGAAATTGCTGATTCAGAGTTACATGGCTTCTCGCCCGAGTATTACCACGCGTCAATGCTCGAAAGTCGCGACGCCAATACGGCACTCTTAGATGTACTAGCAACCGATGCCTTCATCAGTCAAACTCTGCATCGATTAAATGGGCTTGTTAGCCCCGCCAATGCAGATTCGCAGTGGTTCCTTAAGCAAAGAGAAGCGGATCCTGTGGCATCGCTAAATCACGCATTAACTAACGGTGTATCAGCAACTCTGCAAGCAATGTGGCCATCACACCATGAATACCAGTTACTGTTAGAAAAAAAGCGTAGTTTACTCACGGCAGTTTCTACAGTTACCACACAAATTCCAGTTGGCCCAACACTTAAGCTGAACTCAACGAGCGAAAGAGTTGTGTTGCTGAAGTCTCGTCTTTTAGGGCCAGGCACCTATTCAGAGTTATTCGATAAAGATTTACTGGACGCGGTTAAGCAGTTTCAAATGTCTGCGGGCTTAGAGCCAGATGGTATTGTGGGAAGTTCCACTTTAGAAGCATTAAATGCCACCACGTTTTCTTGGTTAGAAAGAATCGATGCAAACTTAGAGCGTTGGCGATGGCTTCCTCATCAAACTTGGTCAACATATTTACGCGTTAACATTGCGTCGTTTCAGTTGAGAGGGTTTACTGAAGGTGAAGAAACACTGGGAATGCCTGTGATTGTCGGTACGCCAGTGAGACAAACGCCCGTTTTCGCTGAATCAATGAAGTATATGGTGTTTAACCCCTACTGGACCGTGCCTTTCAGTATAGCCACTAAAGACAAGCTGGCGAAATTAAAAACCAATCCTTCTTTATTGGTCGAGCAAGGTTACGAAGCCCAGCCCGCCGGTGTCAGCGGCTTCAGCCCTGTCGATGAATTTGATTGGACAAATGTTAGCCGTGGTACGTTTCACTATACACTCAGACAAAAGCCCGGGCCGCACAATGCCCTTGGTAAAGTGAAATTCATGCTTCCAAATAAGCATGCCATTTATCTTCACGACACGCCCGACCACAGCCTTTTTTCGAAATTAGAAAGGAACTTTAGCTCTGGCTGTATCAGAGTCTCTAACCCTTTGAAGCTGTCTCAATGGGTACTCACTCATTCAGGCCAGACAGAGGCAATACCGCAAGCTGAGGAATTACTTCAAAGTGAAGAGACCAGTACACTGTATTTGAAGAAACCGATACCGGTTCTTATTGTGTACTTCACAGCGTTTGCAGATGAAGCAGGAACCATTGTATTTCGCCGCGATGCATACAATCGGGACAGCCATATTATTGAGAAATTGAAGGAGTTTAAACGTGCGTAGGTGTTTGTTAGTGCTGATTGCTCTTTTAACTGCAGTGCGCGCCGGTGATGCGTGCTCCTTTGACAATGACATGCTCAACTCTAAGCTTGCTATTAATGGAAATATGGTTCCCTACCCTATTTTCTCTATTTTTGTAATGCCGAATAAAACGTTCACTGTTGAGTTTGACAACAAAAGCCATACTGGGAACTTTCAATTTCACCATGCGAACGGTGAAGCACTAAAGACGAGTTCGAACCTTCCAATAGTTAGCGGGGTTGTGGGGAAAGCGCCAATAATGGCACCTAAGAAATCAGGGCACTATGTACTTAAAACCACCAACGCGCAGTCAGGTGAAACTGCGACGCTCAACGTCTTTGTGATGACATCTTTGGAAAAGGTAGACAAAACAGGTAAGTTAAACGGCTACACAATTGGTAAATATCCTGATAAGCCTTTAAAAGACAATCCCATTTATTTACCCCCATCAGGACTTATTGAAGTATCGCCAGAACAAACGGACGTAAGGTTGTCGCCCAATTTCACCCTAGGTCAATTTCTATCCAAGCAGCAACAAGGATTTCCCAAATATGTACATTTGCGAGCAGGCCTTTTGTTGAAACTGGAAAAAATACTGCACACCTTAAATGACGAAGGGCATGCTGTTGAAGGATTAACCATAATGAGTGGATATCGCACTCCGTTCTACAACAAAGCTATTGGCAATGTTCAGTACAGCCGTCACGTTTGGGGTGGCGCAGCGGATTTCTATATCGATCAGTCACCGAAAGATGGGGTGATGGATGACCTCAATAAAGACGGTGTGGTAAACCGCGAAGATGCGGTATGGCTCGCGAACTTTATATCAAACATGTCTAAACAAGGCGCTTTCGGTCCAAGAGTCGGTGGGCTTGGTATTTACGGTGCTAATGCGGCGCACGGGCCTTTTGTTCATGTGGATGTGAGAGGAACCCTAGCGCGCTGGTAGAATTGTTGGTTCGGGGCACATACCTATGCCCCACCTTCAAAGTCAATTTTCACCCATTTAGCGGTTGGGTTAGTGTCGGTACTCTGGTGGGATAGGCAAATCCCGTTTAAGTGGCTTAGGACGTTTACCCTTACCTGCTCTATGCGCTTTTAACTGATAAACATGTGCGAGCACCTGCGCTACCGCCATAAATAAGGCGTTAGGAATTTCATCGTCCACTTCAGTGGAGTAGAAAATGGCGCGTGCAAGCATGGGAGAAGGGATCAACGGCACATCGTTGGCGGTAGCAATTTTTCTGATGTGCATCGCTAGCTCATCAGCACCTTTAGCGACCACAACCGGCGCCCTCACTCCCTTCTCATCATACTTGATAGCAACCGAGAAATGGGTCGGGTTAGTCACCACTACGTCTGCTTGTGGTACTTCCTGCATCATGCGCTTGGTTGCAGCCTGATATTGTAGACGGCGAATTCGGCCTTTAACCATAGGGTCGCCTTCCGCATTTTTCCGTTCGTCTTTAACCTCTTGCTTGGTCATCTTCATTTCTTTGTTGTGCTTATACATTTGATAAGGCACATCAATGAGCGCGATAGGGATCATGCCGCACACCAGAATAAGAAACGCCCACTTAAGCATGTCGAGTGCGTGAAAGATGTTTCCCGGATAAAGCTCCATATCAAGGTGGAGCGCTTCATCTTCGAAGAACAGTAACGCTCCGATGGCCATGCCAATTATGACCACCACTTTCGCTATAGACTTGAGTAACTCAACCAAGCCGTTCATGCCGAACATACGCTTGAAGCCTTGAATAGGGCTCATTTTTGAACCCTTAGGTTTTGCACCTTCCCAGGTAAAGTTAAAACCGCCAAGGGCGATAGAGCCATAAATGCCCGCTATCATTGCCACAACCATGTATAGCAGCACGGCAGGGCCTACTGCCGAAAAGGCTTCACCCCATGCGCCAAACATGTGGGTGATATCATAGGTTTCGTCACGAGAGAGAATGAACATTCTCTGAGTAAGTTTAAAAACAGACTCAGCAATCCACCCGCCCACAAACAAGAACATAAAAGCACTGACGATAAGTACTAGGGTCGTAGAGAGTTCACGGGATCGGGCTAGCTGCCCTTTTTTTCGGGCATCTTCGAGTTTTTTCCCCGTGGGGTCTTCTGTTTTTTCGCTTGAATCTGCCATGTTTTCCTACGAACAAATATTCAATAGTTCACACATAAACTGTTCGGCTCTAAACCATTGGGTTTCGAAGTGTGCAGTAAAGTTATCAAGTGTTATCCAAATAATCAGTAATCCCATTACCTGAGCAATGGAAAAACCAATACTAAAAATGTTTAGCTGTGGTGCAGCTTTGGTCATTACGCCAAACGCCAAGTTCACGATAAGCAGCGAGACAATTGGCGCAAGAGAGAGGGTCACTGCCGATATAAACATCCAGCCTGCCCAATGGGCAATATCGCGGAACTGTTCACCGGTCCACCATGCTTCGCCTATAGGAAACGCCTCAAAGCTCATTACTATCATTTGGATCATGGACAAATGCCCATCTAAAGTCCAAAACAACAAAGTCGCTAGTATCAGATAAAACTGGCCGACTGCGGGCACGTTAATACCGTTTACCGGGTCAACGATTGACGCAAACCCCAAACCGGTTTGCATTGCTATAATTTGACCTGCAAGCACGAAGGTATTGAGCACCATCATTGATATAAAACCAATAGCAATACCAATAAGTAATTGCTGAATAACGATTAAAAATGTGCCCACATCCACCAAATTTTCTATGGGTGACGGGGGCACTACCGGCATGATGATAAGCGTGAGCATTATACCCAACAAGGCTCTTACCTGCGGGGGAATTGATTTAGCACTCAAGCCAATCATGGCCACGAATAAGCCGCTAATGCGCATAAACGGCAGCAGCATGTCCGCAAGAAATTGATTGATGGTCGCGAGTTCGACTTCCACAACGTCAGCCTTCTAGCCCACAACCTGCGGGATCATATCAACCATTCTGAAAGTAAAATCCATAAGCTGTTGCACCAACCAGTTGCCTCCCCAGCTCAATGCGAGAAGCGTAACAAGCAAGCGCGGTAAGAAGCTCATGGTTTGCTCGTTGATACTGGTCGCTGCCTGGAACACAGCAACCACTAGGCCTACGATCAAGCTTGGAACAATCACCGCAGATACCAACACAATAACCATGAACATGGCTTCTCGCAGTATTTCTACAAAGACTTCTGGTGACATAAGCCCTCCTAGACGCCCATGCCGAAGCTGGTCGCCAAAGTGCCGAAAATCAAGTTCCAACCATCAACCAACACGAACAACATCAGCTTAAACGGTAAGGATACAATCATAGGTGAAAGCATCATCATACCCATAGCCATCAATATAGATGCTACTACCAAGTCAATAATAAGAAAGGGAATAAATAGCATAAAACCAATTTGAAACGCGGTTTTAAGTTCACTGGTTACAAATGCGGGAATAAGGATGGTTAGCGGTACTTCATTGGTATCAGCGTATTTTCCTTCGTCTCCGGCTATTCGTACAAACGTTTCTAAGTCTTTTACCCGTGTTTGAGAAAGCATAAACGCGCGCATAGGGCCTTTGGCTTGCTCAAGAGCGTCTAAACTGGTGAGCTGCTCGTTAAGATAGGGCTGTAAAGCTCGCTCGTTCACCTCTTCAAACACCGGCGCCATAATAAACATGGATAGAAACAAACTAACGCCAATGAGTATCTGGTTTGACGGTGATTGCTGTAAGCCAATCGCCTGACGCAGAATCGACAACACCACAATAATACGCGTGAAAGAAGTCATCATCATGATAAACGCAGGAATAAGGCTTAGCGCTGTCATGATAAACAGCGCTTGAAGTGTCATGGTATAGTCTTGAGAGCCATCTTGATTAGTTGTCACCGTGACGGCTGAAATTCCCTGCTGAGCATAAACAGGCTCAACGAGAAATAATAAAGGTAGTATTAAAAGTAGCCAGGCAAACTTACGCATCTCTCGACTCTTCCTGTGTTTTGTTTTTATCTATGTTCGGGTTGAGCTTTCCTGCCATGGCAGCAACAAGCTTTTGTTTAAATGCATCTGCGCCATTTTGTTGCTCGCCTGTGGTTTTGTTTACACCTTTCACAGGCACATCGAGATTCTTATCTAATTTGCTTAAATGAGAGATGTTATGACTGGTCACGCCAATAAGGTGCTGCTCTTCGCCTACCTGAATCACCATGATTTTTTCTTTTGTGCCAACAACCATACTTGCCGCGACTTTCATTTGATTGCCACCCATCGCAGTGACATTAAATCGACGCATCACATAAGCGAGAGCGAAAATGACGCCAACAACGACAAGTAAAGAAAGGAAAATTGACAGTACCGACGTGGGATTAGTGATTGACTGGGTTGACTGCGCAAAGGCCAATTCACAGAATAAAAGGGGCAGCATTGCGCAACCCCTTAGTTTATAAGAAGTTTTATCTGAGCTTCTTGATTCTCTCAATTTGACTAATAACATCCGTTAATCGAATACCGAATTTGTCGTTGACCACTACTACTTCTCCATGAGCAATCAACGTGCCATTAACTAATACATCTAGTGGCTCACCGGCAACACGATCCAGCTCCACCACAGAACCCTGGTTCAACTGTAGCAGATTTCGGATACTTATTTGACTACGACCGACTTCCATCGAAATAGTCACAGGAATATCTAGAATAGTATCTAGCTTTTTCTTTTCTTCTTGCGTGATAGGCGCGTCGTCAGTTAATTCGTCAAGTTCGGCAACTTGTACGTCTTCGTTATCGCCAGCCTCTTGTTCCGCTTCAGATTCGGCTTGCTCGGCCATTGCCGCTGCCCAATCGTCCATACCGTCTTCACTCATGGGAACTCCCCTCTACCTTACAGGTCTTCTTCGAGTACTTGCAGTTCTGCGTCATTATCAATAATGCGCCCACCGCGGGTTAATAACTGTAGCTCAGACTTCACTGAAGTCGGTCTTGCAATCTTTTCTACAATTTTCAGAGCAAGATTATCGCGGCTGCGACCTAACTTGCCCCTGAACGTGGGTAAATCTTCAATTAATACTGTGATGGTTTCTGGCATCTCCACAGGGATGATATCGCCAGGCTTAAACTCCATCACATCGCGAAGTGGAACATCGACGTCTAGCATATGCGTAGTTAACGCCACTTTAACGTCCATAATTTCATCGCGAAGGGCCTTACTCCAGCGTAAGTCTGTATCTTCTTTGTCGCTTTGAACACCCGCATCAAGCAGTTCGCGAATTGGCTCTAGCATTGAGTATGGTAAAGACACGTGGAAGTCGCCACCGCCACCATCTAGCTCGATATGAAACGAGCTAATAACTACAACCTCGGTCGGGCTAACAATGTTCGCCATCGCAGGGTTAACTTCTGAGTCCAAATATTCAAACGACACATCCATGACCGGTGCCCAGGCTTCTTTATAATCTTCAAAGATTATTTTAAGCAGCATCTGGATAATACGGCGCTCGGTAGGCGTAAACTCTCGGCCCTCAATCTTCGCATGATAACGTCCATCACCGCCAAAGAAGTTGTCTACCAGAATAAATACCAAGCGGGCTTCCATGGTGATAAGTCCCGTGCCTTTAAGCGGACGGAAACGCACCATGTTCAAACTCGTTGGAACAAATAACGTATGAATGTATTCGCCAAACTTGATCATCTGAATACCGTTAATCGATACTTCAGCTGATCGTCGCATCATGTTAAACAAACTCACACGCATGTGACGTGCGAAACGTTCATTAACGATTTCAAGCGTAGGCATACGCCCACGCACAATTCTGTCTTGCGAGGAGAAGTCGTACTCGAGCGTAGAAGCATCAGAGTCGCTACCGCCAACCTCTTCTTCTTCTACATCATCTACCCCGTGTAATAGGGCATCGATTTCATCTTGAGATAATAAATCACTCACCGTCTTCTACCTTACTTGGTCAATGCATTACTGCATGACGAACCCAGTAAACAATACGCGCTCAACTACATCGCTGCCCGTAATGTCTTTTAATGCTTTCTGCACTTCGGTTACCGCCTGCTCGCGAAGCTCAATTTTACCGGCTTCGGTAACCAGATCGTCTGCATTTGACGTACTAAAAGCCTGAAGTAATGTCCCTTCAATTAGCGGAATATGTGTTTTGGCCAGTTCTTCGTTGTCTGAACCACGCACAAGCAGCTGCACTTTTATCTGAACCAATCGGTCTCTTCCCGAACCCGGCACGTTAAAAACGAAAGGTCGCGGCATCGCTACGTAAAGCGCAGTGCCCATTTCAGCTTTCCCTGCTGCTGATGCTGGTGCACTCGCAGCCGCTGCGGCGGCATCAGTCTCGGCAAGCTGTTCGGCTGCTGGCTCATCACCGCCTGCAAACAATAAGAAATAGGCAGCTGCACCGCCTCCTAAAAGAACCACAGCGATAATGATGATCAACATCATTTTGCCTTTCTTTTTACCGCCTTCTTCTACTTGTAATTCTTCTTCAGCCATGTGTAACTCGTCAGTAATGCTCGGAAAAAACGTATTATCAAGGTTCCGTCAAAAATGGCAATGCCATAATTTGAGGAAAACAATATGTGTACGGGTAATTTTTTGCGTCTTCACGCTTCCTAATACCCTCTAATACCACCTACTGCTCACTCCTTTCATTCAAAACATAGCAGCGTTTACGTATTCTCTCTATGCGACCTATTGGTAATAATTCATACGGGATGTGGTTAAGCGTAAAAGTCTATGCCGCCCTTGTCCGCGCGCGAAATCGACTGCTCAATAACCCGCATGCCATCCGTGTCGTCTACACCGTCATTTTCTCCACGATCCCCAGCTCCCTGACCTTGGTGACTGTTTCCTGCAAGTTGCTGGCCATTTTCTTGACCAGAAGAATTATCTTTCCTAACTTGGGCGTCGCCTAACTCAATACCCTGTTCTGAAAGCATATCCCTTAGCTTAGGCATAGCATCGGCCAACGCATCTTTAGCTTGCTGTGATTGTACAACAAAGCTCACGCTTGCAGCGTCACCCGCCACATTTACTCTCACCTGCATACTGCCAAGCTCGGGAGGATCTAAGCGAATTTCAGCCATGGTATTTCGCGCATTAACCATCCAGCGAATTTTCTCACTAAGCTGCTGCTGGCCGTCGCTCTTATGAATATTGACCGCTTTATCAAAACCTTCAAACTGCTGCTGAGTTTTTGACGCTTCAGCGCGAAGCTGAGCGTTTTCCTGCATAACCGATTCAGTTGGATTGACCAATCCAGCAATAGCGTGTTGAGCACTTGCTTGAGTTTGCGTCATCAAATTTAAGAATTGACTGGCTTGACCGTCTACACGCGCTGTCATTGAGGCAACCACATCAGCACTTACCGCAGCATCTTTTGCGGCATCGGCAACAATAGTTGATAAATCAATGCCAGGCTCTCTACCTTGCTGGACTTGTTGCTGAAACTCGTTAATGCCAGCGATAATGTTAGCCTTCACCGCTTGTTGCTGCGCACCACTAGGCAGAGCCGCGACTACACGCTCTGCAAACGCTTCCGTTGCCTTTTGCGCGCTTTGTGGCGATAGCTCACTTATCGCTGAAAGCAGGTCGTTTGAAATTTCTGTAGCACCAAAAGAATCAACTACCTTGGTTTGCTCGCCGCTGTTTTCAACGTTTGACAGCCCCTCAGATGATGCTGATTTAGCGTCGCTTAATGCTGCTGCATTTACCGCCACGCTGCCGGCAACAGCTGCCTCTGAAGTTAACTCGGCCAATAACTCTTGAGCCTCGGCGAGATTGTCATCAAGAGATTTTGCCTGAATATTGTTAAGTTCATCTGCTAGTAGACTTAGTACGAGCGATTCATCGGCCGATTTTTTACCGCTTTCAGATAGCCCATTTAACGTTTCTAACATACCGCTTAATGCATTTGCGGCTTCAGTGTCTGACGCTAGACCTTGTTCGGGATTTTCTGTGTGCTCAGTCTGCATGAGCTTGGCAATTAATGCTGAAAGCTCATTGTCATTTTTTACTTTTTTATCTGAATTAGTATTGATATCGGTTTGCGCATTTGAAGACGCATTGTTCGTTTCACTATCACTTCCACTCTGTTGATTGTTAGCGTTGCCACCAATAAGAAGTGAAGTTAGTGCAGTGAGTGTTTGTTGTGCTTCAGACGACAGGGATTCGATGGCTAATTCACCATCATTGTTACTATTAAGTTGCGACAACAGATGAGCCATGACCGATGGCATATCGCTCGCATCCACATCCTCCGGAAGCTTCCAAAGTTTTCCGTTTCTTTTATAGATACGACGTTAACTGCCTCGCCTGCAGCTTCAGAGATACCCTTATCTTCTGTGGTACCTGATTCACCTGAAGATTCATCACTTTTTCCAAAACGATTGGCTACCGTCTCAACGTAGGCAATCCAGTCTGGCTCGCCGTCGTCTTTGCTTGGCTTTCCGTCTGGCGTGCCAGGTGAGGTTATAACGCCAGCCTCGGCATCTTTCCTGCCGCCTTCTCCAATGACATACTGCGCGTCGGTTACGCTTTTTTGTTCAACGGCGCCTTCAGCGTCGTCAATAACGAGATTGGTATTTTCACCGTCAGTCGAGGGTTGCGTTGTCGTTGCTGAACCTTGCGCACCAAGCGTTGCATTTTCTTCTTGATTTGCATTATGAGAGCCAGCTTCAGGCTCAGCTGGAATATCTGTGACTTCGTCACGAACAGGTAAATCTGTATGTCCCGCATCGCGGTCTTTACCATTTTTGATCGTGTCACTGGAGACTGAAGATTGGGGAGCCGCTCTGTCCGAACGGTTTGCTGTTCGAGATTGAGCAACCTGATCTTCTTTTTCGTTTAAAACAAAATCTGACTTGGTCGTTTTCGCGTCTTGATAAAGTCGGTTAAATGCTTGGTTATTTTCATTGTTCGCTTGTTGCTGAGTTCCGATACCCGTTCCAACGGCTTTCGCCGTACCAGAAGCAGTGAATGGTAATGCGGCAATGTCTGTTTTATGTGCGGCAACTTGTTGCATATTGTCCTACCGTCCTACATTTAAATCGTCTTTCACCAAGAAGACGTATCGTGATGCGAATGATTCACGTGGCGTTTTATTACAAAAAACTTGATGCCATTTCATCGCAAACCCACCAACGCTTACTTTAATTACAATCACTTAGCATTACTTAGTCAGCATGTATCGCTATGATTTTTCGCTACGGCCCTTAGTCGCCCTCGCTAAATTTCAAACGCTATACTGTGTGATGAAACTCAAAGAAACGATGATTTACCGTAGTAGCGATTGCAAAGTAATTACGTCGCGCTAGTACATTATGAAATGGTTTTTGCAAGGGTTGAGCCAAAGTGGCAGAGGCTCGACTAATTATCAGAAAGGCGAGCGCTTAGCTCTGAAAAATCGTTGGGTAGCAAACTCATCCATCATGGCCTGCTCAGCTCTGGCTTCTTTTTTCTGCTCTGCTAACTTTTTCTTATCTAGCAACAAGGTAACAGCTTTCACTTTTTGTTGTTGCTTTAGCCAAAGCTGCTTTCGCTGATCCGCCGCCATTTGTGCACGAGCAATCACTTGCATCTGTTGTTCGCACGCTTTATCCAGTTTTCCAACGAAGGATAAATGCTGCTGATAATAGGTAGCGGTAACACCTGCTTGACCGGTTTGTTGAATACCTTTTATGTAGTCAATGCGGTACTGCTCAAGACTGGTTAGCTTTTGCTTTTGCTGATTAACGTTCTGTTGGGCCTGTTTGTAGTATCGGGCTTCTCGCTGCTCTTTTTCGCGCTCGAATTCGGCTAAACGTTCTAATTGTTTAGACATTATGCGATACCTTTTGGAAAGTTGATGACTTCTGGATCATAGGCAAGCTAACTTGCATTGCAGCGCTATACATTAGCCTTGCCCCAGCCCTTTAGCCAGTGCAGCCATGCCTTCTAAGCTCTCGTCATACGGTATGACTTGTTTCATCCCTTGCTGCAATAAAGCGTTGATTGCAGGCTCTGCGCGAATTGCCAGATCAATACGCGGGTCTGATCCTTTCGCATAAGCGCCAATAGAAATGAGGTCTTGGTTTTGTTTGTAGTTTGAGTAAACCTGGCGAATACGACGCGCCATCAATTGATGTTCTTCGCTCACGACCATAGGCATTACACGGCTTATTGACGCCTCAATATCAATAGCAGGGTAATGACCGCTATCGGCAAGGGTTCGCGACAACACTACGTGACCATCCAAAATTGCGCGAGCGGCGTCGGCAATGGGGTCTTGCAAATCGTCACCTTCGGTTAGCACCGTATAAAAAGCCGTTATAGAGCCCTGTCGTTCGCTGCCGTTACCTGCACGTTCTACTAGTGCGGGCAGCCGAGCAAACACCGAAGGCGGATAACCTTTTGTGGCCGGTGGCTCACCCACAGCCAAAGCAATCTCGCGCTGCGCCATGGCATAGCGTGTTAAAGAATCAATCAGCAGCAGTACTTTCATGCCTTTATCACGAAAATATTCAGCGATAGTTACCGCCGTCTCACAGCCCTTTAAACGCATAAGCGGTGAAGTATCGGCTGGCGCTGCCACTACAACCGCCCGTTGGCGTTCTTCTTCTGTCAGTATTTCGTGAATAAACTCTTTTACTTCTCGGCCACGCTCACCTACAAGCCCAACCACGACCACATCGGCTTCACAGCCTCGGGTCATCATGCCAAGTAGCACACTTTTACCCACGCCACTTCCTGCAAAAAGCCCCATACGCTGACCAACGCCAACCGTATTTAACGCATTGATGGCACGTACGCCAACATCCATAGGGGTGTTGATTGGACGGCGAATGAGCGGGTTCATAGGAGGACGCGTGGTGGGAGCTCGCGCTTCGGCATTGATTTCACCCAGTCCGTCAAGGGGCTGACCGTTGCCATCGACCACACGACCCAACAGTCCCATACCTACCGGCAAACCGCTTTGCCGGTTTAACGGCATAACGCGACTCCCTGGCACAATACCGCGAACCGCTTCAGTGGGCATCAAATAGGTAATATCATCACCAAAGCCAACTACTTCAGCTTCTATTTCGCCTTCGATGGTTTGCACTAAACATTGACTGCCCACCGGCAGCTGGCAACCTACAGCTTCAAGGGTAAGCCCTATGCCCCGGACTAATTTTCCCGCCGCAACAACGGGTGGCGATGTCACTTGTTTAGTAAGTGATTCAAAATGGGCATGCCAAGGGCTAGTCATTAGATAAACCTTGGTTTAAAAGAAACTTATCGATAACGTCGCGGCATCGACGCTCAATCGACACATCTACGGCATTTTGCGCAGTGGTAATGTCACAACCACCGCGTTCCATTGCTGGTGCTTCAACCAAATTCCAGCCTTTTTTGGTCATTTCCTCTTCACCAAAATACGCTTTTACCAATTCAATATCTTCAGGATTCATATGAATTTGATAGTCAGCTTGATTAATTGGTAGCGCCTTAATACCTTCGCTTAACGCCTGCATTATAACCTGTTGGTTAGTACTTACCTCTGTTTTAATAACTGCTTTTGCAAGAGTAACGGCGAGTTTTACCAATTGATCTCGGGTTTCATCGTTGGCTTGCGAGAGTGGGTCGTGAAATTTTTCAGCAAGCATTTGCCACACTTCGGCTTGTGCCGTCATTTGCTGGCGGCCTTCTTCAAGCCCTTGTTCAAGTCCTTCGGTGTGACCTTGCTCTTTACCTTCCGCTAAACCTGCTTCAAGGCCTTGCGCTTTTCCTTCTTCAAAACCTTTTTCTTTACCTTCCTGATAACCTTCATCATAAGCAGCCTGACGTATAGCTTCTATTTCTTCAGCGGTAGGCGGCTTAATCTCTTCCTCAACTTCAGGCGGTTCATACTTCCAGTCCGAACGTTTGTTTAACGCATTGGTCGGCTCGTTTTCTCGGGGTGCAGTAGGGTCATCAACGAAAGGTAGGTCCCATTTTTTAGCTTCATTTACTTCGTTTTCGCTGAAACTTTTTTTGGCAGTCATATATTTACCTAGGCTAAATGAGTGACGGGACTAGCGTTCCTACAGGAACTCTTCGCCACCGCCACCACCAAGCATGATTTCACCAGAGTCAGAAAGTCGACGGGCAACAGAAAGGATCTCTTTCTGCGCTGTTTCCACTTCACTAATACGCACAGGACCGAGCGCTTCCAAATCATCATTAAGCATTTCAGCAGCACGCTTAGACATATTGCGCATAATTTTGTCTTTAAGCTCTTCGTCAGCACCTTTAATGGCTTTAAGCAGCGCGTCTTGCTGTACTTCGCGCAGTATGGCCTGAATACCCTTGTCGTCTACATCGACTAAATTGTCGAATACAAACATCAGGTCTTGAATTTGCTGGCTCATCTCTTCGTCTTGCTCGCGAATAGCATCCATCAACTGACCTTCTATCGCGGTATCTAGGTAGTTCATAATGTTCGCTGCAGACTTCAAGCCGCCCATTTTGGCTGCTTGTGTACCCGCTTGACCTGCAAACTGTTTCTCCATGATTTCGTTCAGCTCTTGTAGTGCAGCCGGCTGAACTTCCTCTAGATTTGCTATACGCATTAGCAAGTCGAGTCGCACTTTTTCAGGGAACTGCGCCAATATTTCAGCACTTTGTTCAGGCTCTAAATAAGACAATACGATAGTTTGAATCTGCGGGTGCTCATTGCGAATAATGCTGGCTACTTGCTTAGAATCCATCCACTTCAATGAGTCTAGGCCTTTTGCACCGCTTCCCATCAGGATTTGATCAATTAGGTTTGCGGCCTTATCTTCACCTAACGCGGCTGTGAGCGCACGTTTAACAAAGTCTTGGCTTTGGAAGCCAATGGTACTGTAATTCTGAATTTCTTCGATAAAGTGCTTATGAACCGCCGTAATTTTGGTTTGCGTCATATCGTCCACTTTTGCCATTTCAGTACCGAGCTTTTGTACTTGCTTGGGCTCTAAGTGTTTCAATATCTGGGCGGCGTCTTCTTCAGAAAGACTCAGCAGCAAGATGGCCGCTTTTTCTACGCCTTCTAATTTACTGACGTCGTATGACGGCTCGTCAACATTGGCAAGTTCTTCAGCCATAATCTTATCTCACTACTCGTCTTGCATTAACCAGCCCTTCACTACTTGGGCTGATAACTCAGGTTCATTGGCCACAAGGGCACGTACGGCTTTAAGTACATCTTCATCTTTGTGCAGGTCAGGCAGCATGAGTGAACCATCTGGCGCAAAACCTACCTGTCCTTCGTCAAAGTCAGACGTTAACATGCTAATGGTGTCATCGCCTAAATCTAAGCCTTCGTCTGCATCAAATTCATCGGCGTCGTTCGACTCATCAGGATTAATAAGACGACGTAGCATAGGACGAATCACGAAGATGATAAGCACTATTATAACCAAGCCACCAACAACTAGCTTAAGAATTGGTAGAAATCCGGGCTGCTCCCAAATAGGCGCGTCTTCAATTTCCCCTGCGTCCATCCGAGTAAAGGGCACGCTTACAACTTCTAACGAATCACCACGGGTTACGTCAAAGCCAATGCCGCCCTGTAAAAGCCTACGAATGTTGAGAATCTCTTCTTGCTTACGCGGTGTTGGCGTCATCGCACCGTCTTCACCCGCAACTTGGGTATAGTCCACCGCCACAGATACACTTAATCTGCGAATAACCCCTGTCTGTTTCTTGGTATGACTGATAGTGGTATCAAGTTCGTAGTTGCGCGTAGACTCTTTTGCTGTGCGCCCAGGCATAGTTTGTTGACTGCCGCCCACTGCATTTTCTGGAATGTTAGAATCTAATGGAGGTTGATTAGACAGTGCACCAGGAATACCGCCAACACCGCCACCTACGCTGTTTTCTTCCATTATCATTTCACTGCGAACTGCAGGTAAATCAGGGTTGTAGCTACGTTGTGTTTGTTCCATAGCTGTAAAGTCCATGGTAACGTCAGCCTGTGCTGTGTAGTTACCTATGCCCAATACTGGAATCAGTATCGCGTCAATTTTTTCTAAGTACTCTTGCTCACGCTGGCGCTCAATTTCATATTCTTTTCTGGCACGAGCACTCATAGAATCTTGAGAGCCTGAGTTAAGCAGACGACCATTGCTGTCTGTTACGGTTACCTTAGACGGCTCCATATTTTGCACTGCAGACGCCACGATATCGACAACAGCATCAACTTCTTCACCTGCAATAACGGCACCGCGCTTAGCCGTTAGCACAACGGTTGCTGACGCTTTCTTCTCTCTTCGCGCAAATACGTTCTCTTTAGGCATAGCTAACAAGACACGGGCTTTTTGAATACTCGCGATATCTTCGATGGTAGCCGCGATTTGTTGCTCGCGGGCGTGTTTTAGACGTTCCATCTCAACACGCTGGCTCACACCAAACCCCATATCCTGCATAATGATATCGGTACCGGCATCAGAGGCCTTTGTTAACCCTTGGCGTGTCATGCCTAAACGGATGTTTTGGAATTCGTCACTTCTTACGTAAACAATATTGCCTTCAAGCTTATAGTCGATTTGGTTTGCATCCATATAATCGAGGGTTTCAATAAGCTCTTGGGTTTCCATTTTCGCAAGTGGACGGTAATCAGGTTCTTGCGACCAGATAAGAATAAAAATAGCGATGGCGACGCAGATTACCAAAACAACCACAAGGGCCATTTGGCGCATCATATCTGCGCTACCTAAAGTGTCCATAAAACCAGATTTGTTTTCTGGCTCATTGTCCACTGCTTGATTTTGATCAGGAACCGTAAGGTTTGTACCTGTAGCTTCAGCCATAACCTACTCCACCTACACCGGCATATTCATTATTGTTTTATAGGCTTCAAGTACTTTGTTACGCACTTGAACAGTGGCTTCAAAAGCAATGCCTGCCTTTTCTTTCGTCAGCATAACTTGAGCTAGGCTTAAGTTAGGGTCGCCCATTTCAAAACGCTGCTGCGCGTCTTTAGATTCGAGCTGCATGCCGTTTACACCATCTACCGCATTCTTTAGCATGGTCGAGAAATCACTTGCCGAGCTATTAACTTCACTAAGCGGCTGCTGTTGAGGCTCATTAACTTGAAGACGAGTTTGCCCAATCATGTTCTGCATTTCTTGATACAAACTATTGGCTTTAACGTCCATAACCACTCCTAGTGCTTTTTCGAGACCGCCTGAACATCGGCGTATAACTTATGTATAGAGGGGATTTAGCAAAGGGCTTGCCAACTTTAAAAAGCTATATATATCAACAGGATACATTAAAAGAGAGAGGGTTAGCCAAATTTATGGCGTTTGACTTAGTGTGAGCAACAAAAAACCGCCGCCTTCTTTACTACAGAGGCGACGGATAAGGACGAGGAAACCGAAAGTGTAGAAAGCGACCTTATGCGGGCACTTCAATACCGTCTTCGCGCATGCGCGCTAATTTGTAACGAAGGGTTCTTGGACTAATGCCGAGCTTTTCTGCCACATCTTTACGCTTGCCGTTACACGACACCAATGTATCGAGGATAATTTGGTGTTCTTGGTAACGAAGCTCAGACCCTAACCTATTTTCTTCAACATGCTCTTGCAGTGTTTCAACAGGTGCCGTCATGTCTTCGTCAATCATTAAATCGCTGGCGTCGATTTCATTGTGTTCACATAAAATAAGCGCCCGTTGAACCACGTTTTCTAGTTCGCGAACGTTCCCTGGCCAGCTGTATTGTGACAGCTTATTGCGTGCTGCTGCGCTTAACCTGATAGTACCCAGCCCTTGAGAACTAGCGTGACGCTGAACCAAGTGTTCGGCAAGAGGGACAATATCACCCGGACGTTCCGAAAGCGGGCGCCACTCGATAGGAAATACATTTAAGCGGTAGTACAAATCTTCTCTGAACTCTCCCGCATCCACTGCTTTTCTCAAATCTCGGTTACTTGTAGCAATAACACGGACGTTGAGCTTAACGGTTTTACGTCCGCCAAGACGCTCTACTTCGCGCTCTTGTAACACGCGTAGCAGTTTAGCTTGAAGCGCCAAATCCATCTCGGTTATTTCATCAAGTAACAGCGTACCGTCTTGGGCTTGTTCAAATTTACCCGGGCAAGCTTGGATTGCGCCAGTGAACGCACCTTTTTCGTAACCAAACAAGGTCGCTTCTAGCATGTTCTCTGGTATGGCTGCACAGTTGATGGCGACAAATGGCGCATCACTTCGCGGCGACTGATCGTGAATATAGCGAGACAGCACTTCTTTACCCGAACCGCTTGGTCCCATTACCATCACAGTGGCGTCGGACTTCGCGACTTTGCGAGAAAGCTCAAGTAACTTCAAGCTTGAAGGGTCAGCAACAATAGGCGTGCGAGACTCTATTTTTTGAGCCGGCGCGTAGCGTCCCACTAAATTAAGCAGTACTTCTGGGGCAAACGGTTTTGATAGATAGTCTGTAGCGCCATCGCGCATTGCCTGCACGGCATCATCAATAGTGGCATAGGCTGTCATCAATAGCACCGGCATATTGGGGTACTTAGTTTTGATACTTTTAAGTAGCGTTAAACCGCTCATTTCGCCCATTTGAATATCGCTTACCACTAAATCGACGGAGCGCGAAGACAGCACCATTAACGCTTCTTCAGCACAGTCAGCGGCAACAACCTCATAGTTACCTAACAGAAGGGTGTCTAGGAGTGCTTCGCGTAATCCTGCGTCATCTTCAACAATTAAAATGGTAGTTTTAGACATTATTCTCTCCTATGACCTACGCAACATGAGTCAATGTTTGTGAAGATTGAGCGTTCACCACACACGGCAAAGACACACTAAAGCACGCCCCACCTTCTGGCATATTTGATACGCTAAGCAAACCGTTGTGGGCGTTTACGACGGATTTAACAACCGCAAGACCAAGGCCCGTGCCATGAGTTTTAGTTGTGAAAAACGGTTCAAAAATTTTGTTTTTGAGTTTATCCGGTACGCCAGGACCTTTATCTATAATGGCCACATGCAAACGTTCATCAGACACTGCAGTTTCTACGTGCACGCACTCCCCTTTCGGAGTAACTTGGCTCGCGTTGTGAACAAGGTTTAATAACGCGCCTTGAAGCGCTGTAAGATTACCGGTAATAGATACGTTTTTATCGAAGCCGCTAAAAGTTAGCGTTTGCTGTGCTTGAGCCGTCATGGTTTGGGCACTGCCTTCAATTGAAGTAAACAACTCTCCCAAGCTAATTTGGCTGACCACTTGTTCTTCCCCTGACTTAGCGAAAAGCAGCATGTCGTTAACCTGACTCTCTAGCTCTTTAAGCCTGTCAGTTAGCTTGTTTGCAAATTGAGTTTGTGCTTCTTGTCCCAAGCCTTTGCGCGTTAAATTAGACGCATAGAGCATGGCCGCAGAAAGAGGCGTACGAATTTGGTGAGCAAGGGATGCCACCATTTTTCCGAGAGAAGACAGGCGCTGCATATGACTCACGCGTGCTTGCAGTTGCCGCGTTTCGGTTAAGTCGGTAATAACAATTAATTGCCCAGGCTCATTTTCTAATGGCGTGATAGAAAGCTTCACTCGGCGACCGTCAACAAGTGAGACTTCATGGCCGTCATCAGCGCGAGGCTTGAATGAGCGCGTGATAATACTTCGCCACACTTCCTCTTCCAGCGGTTCACCTAACAGTGCTTTCGCTTGTTCATTGGCTTGGCGTACGATCCCTTTGCCGTCTATAACGATAACGCCCGCAGGCATTACCTGAAGTAAGTGTTCAAGTCGACTCGCCTGCAACCGCAAAGACGAAACATCGTCACTGCTTGAGGGGTCGTATTCATCACGAGATATCGCATTATCAATACTATCTAACGCATAGCTTGATGCTGAGTACTCAGTTGATTGTGGTGTGCTGTCAAAAGCCATATTGCCCTCGTCAAATTGCAGACGCTGTTAAACTATGGCTTAGATAAAGCAGAAGATGTGCCAATTCATCATTGGCTTATTTTTCAGTTAGATAGGATAAAATTATAGAAGAAAGCGCTACGTCAATTACCTGACATTACGCTTCTTCAGTACGTTGAATATCGTACTTCCGCATTTTCTCGACGAGCGTTGTTCTGCGCATACCAAGTTTGTCGGCAGCTCGAGCCACCACCCAATCTTGATTGTCTAACGCCTGTCGAATGAGGTTTACTTCCAACTCAGAAAGGTACTCTTTGAGATTAACCCCTTCCTCAGGTAAAGATGAAGAAACCATTCCGTTCAAACCCTCATGGCTTTGCTCGTTAAGATCTTCTTCAGGCTCTTGCGCGGCCGCTTCAGCAAAGAGTGCATTGAATGCTTCACGCTCAAGAATTTCTTCGGGATAATCAGGCTCGTAAGCCTGTATATCACCGTATTGATATTTCTCAGGTAAATCGGCGATATCAACGATTTGACCAGGATAAAGAATTGTTAAGCGTTCAACCAAGTTAGACAGCTCACGAACGTTGCCCGCCCATTCGTGCTCCATTAACGAGGCGATCGCTTGCTCGGTAAAGCGCACACCTTCAACCCCATCACCTTGGATACGACTATTTAGCTCTTGGAGCAGTAAGGGGATATCGTCTTTTCTTTGTCTGAGTGCAGGGCTATCAATTGGGAACACGTTGAGTCGGTAATACAAGTCCTCACGGAACTTGTCTTCACTGATCATGGTTTCCAAATTGCGGTGCGTCGCGGCGATGATGCGTACGTTACATTGAAGGGGCTTGTTGCCGCCTACGCGCTCGAAGGTACGCTCTTGTAACACGCGCAATAATTTAACCTGCATCTGAAGCGGCATATCACCGATTTCATCCAGAAACAACGTACCGCCTTCCGCTAACTCAAAACGGCCTTTACGCGCGCTGATTGCGCCAGTAAACGCGCCTTTTTCGTGACCAAACAGCTCGCTTTCCAGCAGTTCGCCAGGAATTGCACCGCAGTTTACCGGAATAAATGGCCCGTCTTTGCGTTCAGATAAGAAGTGAACATTACGTGCAACGACCTCTTTACCTGTTCCAGACTCACCTAGAATCAAGACAGTGGCATCAGTTGGAGCAACCTGTTCAACTAATCGACGAACTATTTGTATTTGTTCGCTTTTACCAATAAGGCTTCTGAACAGTCGCGTCTTTGTTCCCGATGTACGAGACAAGCTCGGTTTGCGCCTTGAGTATTCTTGGCAACGATGGATAGCTTGGGTCAAAACGGGATAGGTTAATGGCGTTGCAATAACGCTAACGAGATTGCAACCTGCGGTTGCTTGGCTATTATTTTCAACCAATGCTACAAATGGTATGTGAGGAAACTTCTCAACCAGTCCGCTGACTATGGCTGGCGATATGTGCTCAATAAGAACAGCATCAGCCCCACTATCTTGCAAATACCGTTCGCAATCACTAAAGCCTCGCGATTGACACGATTCTCCCATGAAGGTAACGATAGTTTCCAAGTTTTGAATAAGTTCCTGGTTGTCACTAACCAGCAAAATGTTCTTCATCAATTCCCCGAGAACGCTTTGTTATTATTTACAGTTTAGCGCATTTATAAATTGTAACGACAAAAGATCGGAGCGCAACCGCTGTTTTCGGAAATGTATCAATAAAAAAAGCAGGTTACCCTGCTTCTTTCGATTAATTTTAGCAAAATTAACGTATGTCGGTTTAACTCAACAGTGATAAAACCTGACTTTGCTGTTGATTCGCTTGCGCTTGAACGGTTAGCGCCGCCTGACCAAGCACATCGTTTGACGCCTGCTGTGACGCAGCTTGAGCAAAATCAAGATCTTGTATGCGGCTACGCGCTTCAGCGGTGTTGACATTAGCTTGAGTAAGAGAACGCGCCGCACTTTCGAAACGGTTTTGAGTAGCACCTAAATCGCCTCGCGCGTTACCGAGCGTTTCTATTGCAGCATCAGTTGCACCTAGCGCATCTTCAATGCTGGTTCCCGACGTAATATCGATAGACAACACATCGTTTAATTGAGCTGCAACATCTTGTGTATTGACGCTTATTGATTGGCCCGCACTTGAACCTGATTGGAATTCAAGTGAGCCATTTTCAGATAGTAACGGCTTGCCAGCAAAATTCGTCTGCTCAATGGTTTGGGAGATATTCTCTTGTAGCTGTGTTATTTCAGATTGGATAGCACGGCGATCACCACTGCTTAAAACACCATTACCAGATTGTAAGGTAAGTTCGCGAATGCGGTTTACATCGTCATTGATGCTGCCTAAACCACCCTCTGCAACCTGCGCCACCGAAATTCCGTCGTAAACGTTATTAATAGCCTGGCGGTTGCCTTCTACTTCTGAAGTTAACCGGTCGATGATTTGCTGGGCTGCTGCGCCGTCAGTTGCATCGTTAATTTTCTTACCACTGGCAAGCTTTTCCATCAAGGATTCTTGCTTCTCTTGCACTTGGCTGAGAAGTGAGGACGTTGAATTGATGTTTACTTGCATAATTTTCCCGAGTATCACAATTTTATTGAATATAGCACAAAGCTGTACAAGTTATAATCAAACCTACGTATATCTAATAATACTCTCGCAACAATAACTATAAAATTAAATTCAGCTAGGAAATTTCATAGCCTGTCTAACTAGGGCGAGAGCATGAAAGCTCAATTATTGTTCAACGCTACCAAACCTGCTGCTAACACCATCTCTAGGTAATCAGTGCTGCCATGTGCGCGTTTTTGTTTCCGTGGCACACTCACTTTTCTGGTTGTCTCAGCACGAAGCATATTTAAGGCTAACTTTCTCGCCCCCCGACAGTATTTCGGCAGCATTGCCACGATATATCTGACATTCATCTTCTTTCATTGAGACATCAAGCACTCAATGAAGACTATTTTCTACTGCCCAGTGGCTACGTACTGCATTGGCAAAGCGTGCTTTAGTCAAATGGGCTGAACTGATGTAGTACCGGTATTCCAAAGATTCTTTACCGTTTTTGGGTTGCCGGTAGCTTAACGTAGCGCCCATCATTTTTAGCCCTTTCCATTCCGGGAATCTATCGATTAACGATGCCGCGTCCATAACATTGTACGCTCTTGCTTCGTCTCGTCCATGATTTTTCTCCAGGCAAATGACTTCCTGGTTTATGGCACCCGAAAGCTCATCGCGCACAGCATCGTGCAGCTCTTTTTGATTACCTTTCAGGGCCAGAAGGTAATCACCTCCGCCCTCTACAACCTTCTCGGCAATAGTAGTTTGACAGCCCATCGCATCTATCGATATCAAGCAACCTTTGATATCCAGCAGGTCAAGTAAGGCTGGAATGGCCGTGATCTCATTCGACTTACTTTGGGTCCTAATCTGCCCTAATACCACATTATTTTCTGTGGCAAACGCATTCACCATATGGATGGCTGATTGCCTGTCGTCACGATTGTAAGAACCGCAAAGCCGTTTACCATCAATCGCAATTAGCTGCCCGTCGGATAACTCTGCGACTGACTGCATCCAACCTATAAAAAAGCGCTGGAACTGTTCACTATCGACTCTTGATATGACTCGGGCGATAGTTTCATGAACGGGCAATCCATTCTTGAATAGTCCGTTCTGGCTGAACCAGTCAAAGTGCAAATCACCAAAATCTTCGATGTCTTCCCAGCCTTTGGCTCCGGCGATAGAAGCGCATACTACGAGGAATAAAATATCAGTGAATAAATGCGCCACCTTAGCGGACTGACGAGGATCTTTTAACTCACTAAAAAACTGTTCAAATACACCTGTACCGGTGACTCTATCCGCAAAAGAGAGTATGAGATCACAGTCACTATATTTCGTCCAGCTGTAATATTTCTTGATAAATCAGTTGGTCGATAAATGTTCGCGATCTTGCCCTGCCTGTCTAACAATAATTTGCTACCTCATTTGTTTATAGTCGGTCTAAAATCGCGTCGGCTGTTATCAGCTCTTAAATATTAAAAAATTCCATGCTTAAAATACACTTGGGGAAAAATTGATAAAGTTTTTCATGTACTATGCCGATATACTATAAAGAGAAAGACTTTTACTGTTAAAAGTGATGAGAATTTGCGGGAGAATGCGCATGAAAGTGTTAGTAATGGGTGGAGACGGCTTTTGTGGATGGCCTACAGCATTAAATTTATCCGACAAAGGTCATGATGTTGTTATTGTAGACAATCTTTCGCGCCGAAAGATCGATATCGAATTAGATACGCACCCACTAACGCCCATCGCTTCCATTGAGGAACGTATTGCGGCCTGGAACGAAGTATCAGGTAAAACGATTCAATTTGAGTTTCTTGACCTCGCAAAAGATTTTGTTGAACTTGTTGATCTAATTCAGTGTCACCAACCAGACACCATCGTGCACTTCGCCGAGCAGCGGGCTGCTCCATACTCCATGAAGTCAGCTAAACTCAAAAATTACACTGTGCAGAATAACTTGTGTGGTACTCACAATTTGCTTAATGCTATTGTTGAGAGTGGTCTTGATATTCACCTTGTACACTTGGGTACCATGGGTGTCTATGGTTATGGAACAGCTGGTACGAGTCTTCCGGAAGGTTATCTTCAAATTTATGTGGAAGACGAAGAAGGAAACAAAATTCCTCAGGAGATATTGTACCCAGCAAATCCTGGCTCTATCTATCATATGACGAAAACACAAGATGCACTCTTCTTCCAGTTCTATAACAAGAACGATAAGTTGCGTATAACGGATCTACATCAAGGTATCGTTTGGGGAACGCAAACGGAGCAGACCCAGCTTGACGAGCGCCTTATTAACCGTTTTGATTACGATGGAGACTACGGCACCGTACTTAACCGGTTCTTGGTGCAAGCTGAGTTAGGCTACCCGCTAACAGTGCACGGTACAGGCGGTCAAACGAGAGCATTCATTCACATAAAAGACTCTGTCAAGTGCGTTGAACTTGCTATAACTAACCCTCCCAAAAGAGGGGAAAAAGTCAAGATTTTTAATCAGATGGCTGAAACTCGCTGCCTAAAAGATTTGGCAGATCTAATCAGCAAACAGTCCGGTGCACAGCTTGCCTTTGTACCTAACCCAAGAAATGAAGCACCAGATAATGCGTTAATGGTAAAAAATGACAAGTTTAAGGCCTTAGGTTGGGAGCCTATTACGCTAGATGAAGGTTTGATGGCAGAAGTCAGAGACATTACGTCTAAATATGGTCATCGTTGCAACATTGAGAGAATCCCTTGTAAATCACTTTGGAACAAAGAGTGCCAAGAAGGTGTTCCTCAACAGGCGACAACGTCCCCTCATCTTAAAGCGGTAAAATAATGATGCAATCAATAAAACGCCTTCTAATAACAGGTGGAGCGGGGTTTATTGGTTCAAACCTTATTTCACTCATTAGAGCCAGCAATACCGATATTGCTATTCGCGTTATAGATAATGAATCTCTTGGTAAATTTAGCGTGCTTACACCGTTCGATGTGGAGCAGGTAAACGCAGACATGTTAAATAGTGCGACTCTAGAACAGGCACTAGAAGACGTTGACGCGGTAGTGCATCTTGCGGCTGACACTCGAGTTATTGAGTCTATTGAAGATCCAGATAAGAACTTCCAAAACAACGTGGTGGCCACATTTCAGTTGCTTCAAGCAATGAGAAAGATGGGAGTAAAGCAACTGGTTTGTGCGTCCACAGGGGGCGCTATTTTAGGGGAGGCCCCATCCCCGGTTCATGAAGAAATGGTACCTAAGCCTTTGTCCCCCTACGGCGCATCCAAGCTAGCTCAAGAAGGTTACTGCTCTGCATTTTCTCACCTTTATGACATGAAAATCGCTAACTTAAGGTTTTCAAATGTTTATGGTCCGCTTTCGTTTCATAAAGGCAGTGTTGTGGCTACCTTCTGCCGAGCACTTTTGAATAATGAGCCGATTTCAATCTATGGCGATGGTAGCCAGACCCGCGACTATGTTTTTACTGAAGATTTATGCCAAGGCATTGTTAACGCGATAGAACGAGAAGTGTCTGGCGTATACCAATTAGGAACAGGTATTCCAACCTCTTTGAACCAACTGGTCGACACCTTAAGTTCTGTCACAAAGCGCACCATAACCCCATCGTATTTGCCGAGTCGTAATGGAGAAATTCTGCATACCTACTGTGATATTTCTAAGGCGAAAAGGGAAATTGCCTATTCACCAGCGATGTCTCTTGAGGCAGGTTTAACAGCCACATGGCGATGGTTTATCACACAGAATAGTTAAACACGCAGTATTTTTTCGATCGTCCCGTTGAAAAAAGAGTCTAATATCATGCCTCAACTCTCTGTTTTGATGCCCGCGTATAACGTTCAATCCTTCATTGGCGAGGCAATTGAATCTGTGCTGGCACAAACTTTCAATGATTTTGAACTACTCATCTTAGACGATGGTTCGACTGACAAAACGTTAGAAATAGTTGAGAGCTATGCGAAAACTGACTCACGTATCCGTTTTTTTTCTTCAGAAAATCAAAAAGTGGCAAAATGCCTAAATGCGTTAGTCGCTCATGCTAGAGGCGATTTTGTTGCTCGAATGGATGCCGATGATATCTGCCGACCAAAACGATTCGAGCGCCAGTTAACCACCCTATTGCAAGATCCAAGCATTGGTGTGGTTGGTTGTTGGGTGCAAACTTTCGGTGACAAAAGCGAAGTCTGGCACTACAGAAAAGAAGACAACTTCTCGAGAGCATTAATCGCAAACGGAGTAACGGCTCTTTGTCATCCAACGTGGATGTTACGAACCACTGACTTAATTAACCTTCCCTATAGTGATAAGTACCGCTTCATTATCGATCGCGCATGGCTTGCACATTTTGCCCTGAACAACCCATGCAAAAAGATCCTCGCCATCCCTGAAGTTCTCTTAGATTATCGAATCCACCCTCAGTCAGTAACAGGTTTATACGCCCACCGTATGGAGGAAAAAACCAAGTTAGTGTTAAGGGAATATTACCGTAAATTTGGGGTAGGCTTAAGTGATGAAGAGTTGACCCTGTTTTGTCACGTGATTTATGCTCGAGAAGTCTTCGCGCCTGATTTTGAACACGCTGCCATTGTGTATCAAAAAGCCTTCGATGCCTTCGAAAAAACGCAGAAGGACGAGTTTTACGCATTTAAAGAAAAGTGGGTTCGCTTTTGCTTAGCTAACCGGAAGCCATCTGCGTTTAACCAAGTTGAGTTTAAATCTACGTTTATATTTTTTATCGAATACAGGCACCAAAAAGGCGATTTATGACACAGCCCTTCGTTATTTACACCTCGCAGCGAACCGGCAGCACTATGCTTAGAGACGTGCTTTCTCAAATAGAGGGAAGTTATTGTTTTCCCGAATTGTTTCGAGCCTTTGATGATGTGCCTGAGTGGCTTGAATTAAGTGTGCAGAAGGGGTTGGATAAAAAGTTTCTGTCACGAGACTATCGCGAAAACAACCGTTTAGCTTTTTTTGATTCATTAATGAAACTGCATGGTGATAAAGCCCTTGTTGGGTTCAAACTTATGAGCCTGCAAGACAAAGGTTTTTTACATTCACTGGTAGCTCGTTCGCCCACTAAGGTCATTCATTTATACAGAGATAATATGCTAGCGGTATACGGGGCAGCTAAACAGGCGCAAAAGTCTGGCAAAGCCCATATTAAATCCGGCGAAACTTTTCACACAGACACAGTGCAATTCGATAGCGATGAATTTTCTGCTTTTTTGACCAGAAATAACAAACGCATACAGCTAGAGAAAGAGACCCTAAACACACTTGAGCAAGCATATTTGAGTATCGAGTATGTCACGCTCAGTCAGTACGAGGGATTTGCTTCAATCTTTAACTTTTTGGATATCAAAGTTGAACATATCCCTCATTCTACCTACATCAAGAGAAATTCATGGGATGTGCTACAGAGGTTTAGTAACCCAGATACGGTAAGTACATACCTAAAAGAAGCGGATAAGTGTCATTGGTCAGTAGAAAAACCACCTACTACTGTTTAGTGACGAATGAGGAATTCCAATGCAAAAAGATAATTTCCAGGTACAGCCATTTTCCGATTTAACCACCTTTTGTAGTAGCAATAAGGCAAGACCACTCAACATTTGTATTGCAAGTGAAGAAATTTTAGGGCCTGTCAGAAATGGGGGTATCGCGAGCACATACTATCACCTTGCTATTGGCCTCGCTGAGCAAGGCCACAGTGTCACTGTTATGTTACTGAAGGGTAATAGAGTACAACAAGAATCTCCTGAATACTGGCAGCAACATTACGCTTCAAAAGGGGTGACCTTGAAGTATCTTGAGTGGCCTTCTGAACCTTTCGAACATGCATCCCACCCCTGGCAAGGTCGCTGTTTGAGCTTTTATCAATGGCTAAGAACACAGAACTTTGATTTAGTACACACCTCAGAATGGCGTGGTGGAGCTTACTACGCATTGATGGCAAAGCGCTTAGGGTTAGCGTTTGAAAACACGCTGTTTGTGGTAAAAGCATCTTCACCGCATATTTGGAATAGACATTATCAGATGCAAAGCATCGACCACCACAACCTTTACTCTGTTATGCATTTAGAACAAAAGTGTATTGAATGGGCTGATATGGTGGTAGGTGGTAGCGCGCACCTTTTAAGATTTATGGAGAGCGTGGGCTACAAGCTTCCTGACAAAAGAGTCTTCGTACAGCCGAACATCGTAGACTTTAGTTTCCTTGATATTAAAGACAAGCGAAATGCAGACACCGACACATCAAACATTGTGTTTTTTGGGCGTCTCGAAACGCGCAAAGGATTAGAACTGTTTTGTGATGCTATGGATAAATGCATTGACGCAGGAAAAGTACCAACTTCAATCACATTTTTAGGCAAAGAAGGTGTGCTTGCTCACGCGCCCCAATTAAGTCCTATTTCCTACATAGAACAAAGAGCCAAGTGCTGGCCATCGCCAATTCAAATTATCACTGATAAGGGACAACCTGAAGCAATAAACTTCCTATGTTCTGACAACTATATTGCGGTGATGCCTTCGCTTATTGAAAACTCCACTATGACGGTTTATGAGGCCCTTGTCTTTGACATTCCCTTTCTCGCCACAGACGTGGGTGGAACAAGCGAATTGGTTGCTACCTCATCGCACAGTAATAGCTTAGTTAAACCTGAAGTTGATGCCCTAACCTATCAATTGAAGCGGATCATTTCATCTGGTCAACCGCGGGCGATCCCTGCTTTTGATAACCAAGAAAATATTGAAACCTGGTATCAGTTCCACAACTACCTTTGCGATGCTGGTAATGTTACACGCCTTAGAGAGGTGCTATCCTTAACGCCACCCTATCAATCCGATGAACCAACCGTTGCATGCATTGTAAACTTAGCAGAATATCCCTGCGAAGAAGCGATTGAGCATTACAGCCAACTGACCCAATTTGAACAAGTGATTCTGGTTTGCCATATCGACCTTAACGACAATCAGCTATCCCGATTAGGCAGTAATCCTAATCTCAAAATAGAACAAGCCGATGGCCGTACATTCGGGGCAATTTTAAATAATCTGGTTAGCACGTCTAATGAAACCCTATTTGTGGTATCCAATTATAATAATACGTTTTTTGAAGCCAACTGTGCCCCTTTAATAAAGCGCGCGCTTAGTACAAGTGACAATATTTGTACATCGTTTTTCAGGTTTTACGACAAAGATAAGAGCAATCAGCCACCCAAATTATCCATCCCTATCGGCGGTGATGTAGGGCATCAAGTTATCGACAATCGAGTCTATGGTAGAGAAATTATTTTCTTTTCCAAAACTCTATATGAAAATGTAGGTCCATTCGACGAATACAACATTGCTCATGGCATACTCCACGCCTATGTAACGCAAGCCATTATGTTACATGAGTTAGATTTAATGGTGGTCCCAGAAGTATTGTACTCGGTGGAAACCAGTTTAGATGCTTTAAACATGCAAAGTACCTCATATACTTATTCAAAAGTGAAATCGGCTATTGAGTGCTTACCCTTATCACTACGTAAATGCCTGATGTTTATGACTAATGAGAAAGCATCTGCAGCATTACGTGATATCGACATATATACACCAGAACGAAAGGGAAACACGCCATAACTTAGAGAGTTATATGCAAATATTTATAAGGGTTGACAGGGTTAAGCCGATAACAAATTAATGGCTAAGGCAAATAGGTTTTACATGATTTCAGAGCAACAAATTCAAGAATACTTTCCTGAGCATTATAATTTAGAAAAAGGGCACAGACTAGAACTAGAAAAAATGCTCCAAGGGTTGCTCCACGAAGCAAAAAACGGTGCATTCTTAGAAATCGGGCTAGGTCCAAAGGTCCGCGTTGAGCGAGCCAAGCTATTGAAAAAATTAAATATCCAATACACAGGGTTAGACTTTCAAACTGTATGTGATGAACACCAAGCCACACTCACGAAAGAGGGCGTCACTGATTTAGAGTTTATTGGGAATAGCGTAGGCACCTACCTCTATAACCTAATTAGATTACAACGCCTCGGCCGCAAGTTCGACGTTATTTATTTAGACGGTCATCACACCATGTATACAGATTTCCCTGCGGCGTTTGCATGCATGCCGCTACTTAAAGAAGGCGGCGTCATTGCCTTTGACGATGTGAGATGGACGTTAGCTAATAAAGAAAAAAACCTCAAAAATAGTGAATTCTATAAAGAAATGTACGACTTTTCTTTGTATGAACAGAGCGAAAAAGAAGAGAGGCACATTGAAGTGATAATTAAGGAATACCTTATTCCAATGTTCGATATGAGTATCTATGAGAAGTACTCATTACCCAGCTGGATAGCACTGCAACGTAAAACCAAATAAATAGAGGATATCACCAGTGAACAGTAACAGACTCAAAATCACTAAATCTGTATCCAACCGCTGGGATGAAGCAGATTTTGGAAAAATGGTTTCAGTAACGCCGGAATTTTCCTTACCTAAGACCGCAAAAGTTTTTACCATTGGCAGTTGTTTCGCTATAGAAATAAGGAAGAGATTGAAAGAAAAGGGCTTTAACGTCTCTCCTGATTACACTAATTTGCAGCTAGGTCCAGATGTCGTATTTGGAAAATACCCAGAGAAGGATACTCTGGCGTATTACACCACCGCGAGCATTGCGCAGGAGATTACGCGATGTTTGCACGGGCACCATTACGAGCAAAATGACTTTTTAAAAATTGAAAGTCCAGTCAATTACTTCGCGGGTCGTTTAAAGCAAAACATTGTTTATCAAGATCCCTATCGTCGCGATGTATACGCTGCTACCCCCGATCGAATCCAGTCTTTTAGCGCTGAAATATCTAACGAAATTAGACGCAGTCTTGTAGAGTCTGATGTGGTAGTCATTACCTTAGGATTGACCGAGGCATGGAAAAATAAGAACAACGGCTTGTATGTTTGCAAATGCCCAGTGAATGACCACGATCCTGAATGGGATACTGTCTCTTACCACCCATTAAGCTATGAGGAAAATAAAACCTATTTGACGCAAACTATAGCTACGCTGCTCGCGTTTAATCCAAATGTACGTATATTTTTAACCGTGTCACCGGTTCCTCTAGGTAAGACATTTTCAGGAAAAGACGTAACCGTTGCAAACCTTACGAGCAAAGCAACCTTACGCGCGTGCGCAGCGGAAATGATAGAGAAGTATAAAGAACATGTCTTTTATTGGCCATCATTTGAATATACGTTTGGTAAAGACGTGTACGAAGCAGATGGTCGTCATGTAAGGCCAGAAGTGGTAGAAAATATTGTGAATACTTTTTCACAAGCTTACTTTAGGTAAGACGGGTAAGTTGTCTCTCGACTAAAGCCCGTGTAATCCACACTCAAGATTGAGACTAGGTTTGCAAACATCGTTAAAATGCTTTGTTGCTTGCCTATATTGAGTGTGTTTCAACGAAGTATCACGTGCAAAGGGAGCAACCTTTACTGTTCCTGTACCTTTCAGGTCAAAAATATTTAATTCACGTCTTGCGTCTGACTCGTTTTGCCTAATATCGGTTAACCAATAGTCAGGGCGATATTCTGCTAAGAAGCGCTCGAATGGCTGCACCTTTAGCGTTTTTTGAAAAACGCTAAATGCTGGCGAATCATAGGGGGGAATTTTCCCTGACTCATATTTGTTAATCTCGTCTAAAGAAGCACATAGTGTAATTACGTTTAGCTGATAACGTTGTCTCAGTGAGTGCATATTTTCACGAAATGCCTGGTTATCAAAAACCACATCAATCCAAATAATCGGCAATGTCGGTGATAGTTTCGATAACAACTTAATAAACGATTCAGCATTAGGGCCAAACTTAGAAGTCGCAATAGGCTTTTTAGCTTCAGCGAGGATACTACGGATTATGTCTTCGCCAGCTACATTATTGTACTTGTCATTTAAGCTACAAATATCGACCATGGAGTGCATACAAACTTAACGTAGAGTGAGTATTTATCGACCTGACTGCTATTTTCTTTAGTTAAGATCGTAACTTAAAGGCTAATCATCGAGTGAGGCTAACTTTTGATAGCACGCCAGCGCATTATTAACCGCATCGTCCATATTGTAGTATTTGTAATCGGCTAACCGTCCTAACACAACTAACTGCTTAAACCCTTGGGTGCAGGCTATATAGGCCCCATGAGCTGTTATATTGGCCTCATTAAAAACAGGGTAATAGGGTATATTGCAGTTATCATCAAAGCGATCAAATTGCTGAGGATACTCTTTCACGATAACCGTATTCGGTGTTTCTACGGGTAAAATATGTTTAAATTCAGTGATTCGGGTGTAAGCTTCGTGATTAGGGTAATTCACCGTTGTGGCTGGTTGGTAAAAAGGCACATTCACATGCTCATAATCAAAGCGTAAAGAACGATAGGGCAAATCACCATGGATGTAGCCAAATAGCGCGTCTAACATGCCAGTAAAGACTAACTTACCGTGAAACACTGCCCCATCAAACAAGATGTTACCGCTTGCACTATCAAGTGCTATACGCTTTGTAGCATCACAATTTAACTGAACCTCAATATTTTCATGTGCAAGCATACGCTCAAATAGTGCAGCATACCCTTGGGCTGGTATAGCTTGATAGGGATCATTAAAGTAGCGGTTATCCCTGGAAATAACCACAGGTACTCTTGCAGTCACTTCCGGTGAAATATCTTCAGGCTTACATCCCCATTGTTTTACAGTGTAGTTAACAAAGAACTTGTCATACACTAAAGCGCTTAGCTCTCGAAGAAGGTGTTCTTCACTCTGTTTTAGCTCAAGAATAGGCACCTTCGCCCCCTCACCAAAGTGGCTAATTAAGAGCTTGCTTATTTCATTTGCCTGTTCTTGTGGATAGAGCGCATCAAGGGTATTTAAATTAAAGGGTAGCGGAACGAGTTTGCCTTCTACGCTACTTAGCACTTCATGTTCGTAGGGGTGCCATTGAGTGAATTGGGACAGATATTCCCAAACATGCTGTTTATTCGTGTGAAATAAGTGGGGCCCGTATTGATGAATAAGAATGCCATCGGCGTTCTTGTAATCGTAACAGTTACCGCCTATATGCGCCCGCTGTTCAAGAATGAGTACCCGTTTATTGCTTTGGCTGGCTAACCGCTCTGCCATTACAGCCCCAGAGAAGCCCGAACCAACGACGATAATATCTGGCTGCTTCATGAGTGGCTTGCCAGCATTTTACGCAGCTTTTCAGGGTTGCCACTGTGCTGCCATACTAATTTATGGCGGTGATTAAAAAACAACTTCTCCTTCGCAGATGTTTCAATAAGGTTTTTAAATTGCTCATCATTAGCGCGAAAAAGAAAATACAAAGCAGCAGCGAATTGGTGATGCGCTATGCCAGCATCAATCACTTGTTTATCAATCTCGAATATCGATGCAGTCTTACAGGCTGTGATGATGTCATTTAAGCTCTGGGTCCGCCGCCGTACGCTCTTTTGAGTTTGCCCACCAAAACTATCTTCATGGATTCTGTAGCGACTAAGCACGGCAGGGATAAAGTCAATGCGAGCATCAAGGAAGCCAGCATTCATAATATAAAAAGGGTAATCGAGAATTATTTTACATTCATCTAAAACGGTATCGACCAGATTTTTATGCCGTCTAAACATTACCGCACTCGCTTGCATATAAGTGCCGTATCGAATGAGATGGGTAATATTTGAATGCTTTGGTATTTGAGACCAGTTATAGTGTCCTTGACTGTATTTTTTGATTGTTTCGCCGGTGTCAGAGTCAAACATATCCGACTCATGATAAATCATGGCACAGTCACTATGAGCATCAAGATAATCCACTTGCTTTTGTAGCTTACCAGGTAAGGCAACATCGTCGCCATCTACATAGGCAATATAGTCTCCTTTGGCACTTGCCAACAAGGTTTTCATGTTCGCCGCTAACCCGCCATTTGTTTTTTAAAAATCGGGCGAATCACTGGATATTTTAACGCTAACGAACGAATAACTCCGGCGGTGTTATCTGGCGATGCATCATCGCAAACAACAACTTCAAAATCGAAGTCGGTGACTTGCTCACACAAGGAGACCAGACACTCTTTTATGTATTTTTCTAAATTGTAAGCTGGCACTAATACCGATAACTTCATTTAATCACCACGCGACGTGCCATTTGGCTAAATAATTCATACCCGTCCCATTCAGGCGCGAAGTTAAGCGCCTCACTCAATGGAACAATTCTGTCTATCCCTGTTATCGACGGCGCTTCGATAAACTTTATAAGCGCAGCTTTACTGACACCGAAATAACTGAGGGTTTGTACATTTGGTGTAATCTGCCTGGCAATACTATCTAATGATGATACGCATTGACACAGCACAACTTGATGTCCCGAATGAAAGCGCAAGTCTTCACTACCAATTGCCTCTAGTTCAACTGCACATAAATCAGCATAGTAATTAACCCTCGCATTAGGGTGAGACAATTGAAGAGACTGAGCAGCAACGAGCTGTTCATTACGTTGCGTAATAACAGGGTCATATTGATTGCTCAGTTTCACCATCTCATCTTGATGCAGGCGTGATAAAAACCTGTCCAAACTATCCGAATCCCCCACCCAAAATAGTATACGCGGTGAAGAACATGCTTGCTGATTATACACTTGCACAGAGGTGAGAAGACCATGCAATGCAGTGTATGCTTCGCTATCGGTGGAGACTGCATCTGCGTCTATAATACTGATGGAAACCCGATCGGAAAAGCTGATATCACGACATCGAGGCGGGCATGGAATAGCGCGTAAGCTATTTACACTTTTATCGCCTCCCCACAACACCCTACCATCAGCTTTCCCACAAAGGTGATGAGTAATATGACTACCCAAGGGGCTAGAGTGATCGTAAGTAATAAATAAATTTGTTCGGCTAATCTCCTGATATTCAGGCTTTTGCAGTAATTCATTCAGTACTTTAAATAGTTGACGTTGCACATTCGAGTCGCGAGAGGACACCCGAATTATACTCTTATTGCCGGCTAATAAGGCACATGCCCAACTGTACACAAACATAGTATCCACATTGGAAGGCGTAAAATGAACCAAGGTGCCTAACGCTTTGTAGTAGTGCTCACTCGCTTTGGGGCGATAGTTTTTAATATTTGCCTGTCGTAACCAGAAGGCTAATGCAACGAGCTCACTAACATTTTTACACGCGTTATCTTGCATTAACATGCGTGAAAATGAGTGAAGAAATGACACCGCTACCTCGCTAAAAAAAGGCAGCGGGTGATGAGCCCAAATGGGCAGCTCGTTTACGTGAATGCCGTGTGTAGTACCTTCTAAAAACGCGGATTGGGTAATTGGGGCTAAAATCGATATCGTCATTTTCACACCTGAGTATCACTACAGCCACGGACCTCTGCTTTAGGCAGTCGGCCTAAAACTTCGAAAAACTTCCCTTTTCTACCACAGCTACAGCTATCCTCCCCTAAAATACGGCCTAAATCTTCTGTCAGTAGACTAAATCCTGGGTAACTGCTGGGTATCGAAGATAACACCTGAATCAACCCGGGCTCCCCCATAGTTTGTTCAGCTAATGTGTATGGGTCGCGTATGATAATGTCGGCTAATAAGGGGGCATGAAGTACACCTTTTTCACATTCTAGAAAAACCGTACCCACTTGCTCAGCCATACCATAAAAGTTGTGTACCTGAGTAATACCACAGAGTTGGTTTAACTCAGCCTTAAAGGTACGGTTAGTCACCTGCTTATGAGCTAACTTTTTCCAGCCTCCACTATGAATCAGTTTTCCATGAGGAAGGTGTAAGTTTAAGTTGTTAACCCTTAAGGCGTGAACGAAGTATTCCCAAACCATAAATGTAAAGCCAAATAACAGTACTGGCGTCTTACTATGCTGCGCTTGGAAAGCCTGAATGGCCTCTAGATTAAGACTCATATCATCATTAAGCGCGTAGACAGGTTTACGGCCAAAAAAGGCTAAGCCTTGGATACCTGCAGCCCTTGCAGATAACGCTTTATCGCTAAGCACAGATGGACTGTCGATTATTAACATGGGCAAACGCTGCTTTCCCAAAACGCTCTGCATTATTTTTACCAGAGCCTTACTCTGCCTAGCACTGGTAGCCTTATCTAATACCACCCGAGCAGGTACTTGCCCGGTGGTGCCCGATGATTGCAGCACTCTAAATATCTCGTCTTGCGCCACACTGGATAGTGAAAATTGCTTGAATAAACGCACAGCTAAATAAGGCAGCGAAGTAGCGTTATTCACGGCTAAAGGTGTTTCTCCGACAATATTCCGGTATTCGACGCAATGTCTTTTATGGTGTTCATGTAAGGCTGTTAATACGGGTAATAAAAGGTTTTTCTTGTCTTTTGCGGGTAGCGCAAAAATATTCTGTTCAAGAAGGGCCTCAAAGCATGCTAAGTAGTCAGAAGCGCTATGGGGTGTCATTAAGAATACCTTCTACTTGTTTTTGTAACGCCACGTAGTCCGTTTTACCATTATGCAACAAAGGCCACTGAGCCACGCTAACCACTTTAAAATACGATGGCGGTATTGAAAGTAGCACTTCACACTGAGCATCTACATTAGCCTTATTGTCTGGTTGGCAACAAATGTACAGAACACTATCATTGCCACAACACTTTACGTCTAGCTGCTTACTACAAAACATGGCCTCCAGCCCATCGAGGTTAATGCGCTCGCCGAGAAGTTTAATAATCCGTTTTATTCTACCCACGATCATATAATCACCGTCTTCATCGCGCTTAGCAATATCGCCTGTAGCCAATGAAGTGAGCGGTGAAAATGAGGCACATTGATCTATATTATTCACGTAACCCAGCATACAATTTTCACCTTTGAAATGCAGTTCCCCTTCAACTCCAGCGCCTTTGATAACTTGTCCTGTTTCATCTTTCAAACATAACTCGCCGCCTGGGATGGCCTTGCCAATGGAATCTAGCTTTACGCCTGCCAGTTCTGGTGGCAACCATGCTATTCTTGCGGTTGCTTCTGTTTGACCGTACATACGGTAAAACGGACTTGCATTTTTTTCGGAAAATTCACTTAATGCTTTTGCGATATTCTCTGAAATTCGACCTCCAGCTTGGGTAAAGTACCTGAGGTGAGGAAGATGCCTGCGGGTAAAACGAAGACGAATTAGCATGTCATACCAATGCGGCACCCCTGCAAGCGATGTTACAGGGAGTGCTTCCAACAATGTCCAAAACTCTCTGTCCATCACAGTGAATGATGTAAGCGCCGTGCATGCACCTTTTGCAAGATGCGTATGTAATATTGATAAACCATAAGAATAGGAAAGTGGCATGGAAGCTAGTGCAATATCGCTACTATTAATGGGAAGAAATTGACAAATACTGTTGGTGTTGGCCTCAATATTTGAGGCCGATAGCGCCACGCCTTTCCCCCCTCCGGTCGAACCAGAAGTCATCATAATTACCGCTAGCGATTGCGCTATATTGTGCTGGGTAAGTGATAACACATCTATCTGAGACTCTCGCAGCAGAAAGTTTGGCCGATAGTCCTTCAGCAAACTATTCGTAGCATCGTTGCTTAATTTAGGGTTAATTAGTATTACCGGCCAACCGGCGCTTAGGCAGGTAAGATAATGCACCACACTCACTAACGAGTTACCCATGCTTAACATTACAAGTGGACGATCCAGGTTAGTGGTGACAGCGCTTTTATTGGATTCTGATTCCGTTAGCGCTTTCAGACGCAGGAAATTAGCATCAATTAAATCACTGAGTTCTAAATAAGAAACAATACGGCCGTTATCATAAATTGCGGTATTCTTGCCCCATGTTTTTAACGACGCTAACCAGCTCAATGTTCCCTCCTCCCCTCGCACACCCGCTGTTTAAACCTGAAATAGCCCATCAACGGGAAGAATATGCCCTGTAGTATAACTAGACCTTTCATCCATTAAGAATGCTACAGCCTGGGCCACCTGCTCCGCAGTACCTAATTTTTTGAGCGCTATTCTGTTTTTAATCTCGCTTTTTTCCTGGTCGCTAAAATGATCTGTTAAGGGAGTTTCTATGAAGCCAGGCGCGACACCATTAACTCGTATACCTAGCGGTGCCAATTCTTTTGCTAGTGATTTTGTTGCGCCAGTAAGTGCTGCCTTACTTGCACTATATGCACTTAGCCCTTGGCTACCCTGCTCCCCAATTTGCGACAACAGATTAACGATAACACCTTGCTTATGGCGCGTCATTAAACGACTTGCCAGTTGCATATGTTGATACGCGGCAAAGAAATTAACATTAAACTGTTGATGTAAATCTGACTTACTGGTGATAACTAATGGTGATGCTTTCATCACACCGGCGTTATTCACAAGCCCCACAAATTTTCCCACAGTTTCGTCTGCTTGTACTTTTTGAATGACGCGAAATATGGCTTTTACTGCGTGTTCATCTGTTACGTCATAATTAAGCGGGATGACTCTCCCTTGTGTATTCTTGACCAAGGCATCGAGGGCTGTCTTGTCACGGCCTCCAGCAAAGACAGTGAGGCCTTGTAAAGACAGCGCCTGAACGATTGCCCGTCCTATGGCGCCCGTGGCACCGGTGACCAACACTGAATAGTTAGCAACCGCTGGTGAGCTAGAAGGTAACGTCATATTTACCCAATATAGCTTTAGCTTTCCCAACCGAACTCATGTCAATAATATCGTCGGTATCTAACATTACATCAAAAGCAGCCTCTAGTTCTGACACTAGCACCATATGCGCTGTAGAGTCCCATTGTTTAATAGTATTGTATTGGAGGTCATCGACTACTACCTCGCTCTCTATTCCTAACGCCTCGCTGAATACTTGCACTAATTTTTCGCTATTATTCACGTTTCTTTCATCCTTTTTAATTATCGAGACAATAAACGTTTAAGCATGACAGTAGATTGTTCATAATCCTTAGGCTCTAATGCTAACGAAACCATATCGCCTTGTTGCACAACGCTATAACCTAGCTTTTTATTATAATTTAAAGCTGCATCATTAGTATATTTAACTTTTGCTATCAGAGAGTTAATACCCAACGTATTAAAGCAATAATCATAGAGGGCCAAAGAGGGGCTAAACGCGATGATATTTCCTTGAAACTTTGGCTCGCCGATATACAGTCCTGGTTCTAGGGACTTTTCATTACCTATGGGCTCGCCGGTTAGGCTTCTAACATTAGTTACGCCGATCGGTGTGTCTTTGTAATTAACCATCCAATGTTGCTGAGATGGATCCTTGTTGATTTTTTCGAACCAAGCTTCATGCTCGGCCTTACTGATAACGCTGCCTGTTACCATTTGGGTTCGCACATAGCTACTATTACGCCAGCATCGCACTTGCGCTAGATGCTGTTCACTTATTGGCTCTAATGAAACCTTATAGCCTACAATGATAGGCCTGTTAGTTTTTGTCGTTATCTGAAGCACTAAACACCTTTACTATGGCATCAATCGCCCGCTCACTGCCTAATGCATCATATTTCCCCTGACTACATGCCTGCATTTCGGTCAATGTCTTCTCGTCCGAATATAACGCGAGTGCCATTGCTACTAGCTCATTGATATCAATATCCTTGCCAACAGCTCGGCACCATCCCTGTGCTTGCGCAACTTGGGTCGCTGAGTGTTGGTTTTCGGCAACCTTGACTAATATTGAAGGCGTATTGCACACCCCCAACTCAAATTGACTGCCACCTGCAGCACTGATGGCTAGCTTAGCATCTACCCACGCTTGTGCCATGTCTTGGCATTGATGAATATGTTGTACCGGAAACCGCAATTTGCTGCACAGGTTTTTAATCTTTTTATGGTCTGGGTTAGCAGCTCCAGTTATCACCCTCACGGGTACTTGTGTAGCCGTTTTATCTAGAGCTTTTAGCAATGGAATGGTCAATGCCGCAGGGTCACTGCCGCCAAAACAAATGACAATACCATGGCGCAACGCAACTGGCTTAATGTCGATAGCTAAAAAGTTTTGTCGTAACAAACGGTACTTGCTACCAGTGCAGCAATATACATTGTTTCGCTGTTGCCGATAAGTACTGTCATTTTCTGTTGAGGCGCCATTGATCACCACATCAGCGTAGGGGGTAAGGCGTAGTTCACCATCATCAAGCACTACAATAGATTTAATACTTTGACGAATATCCGTTAGTACAGTTACTGGTAGAGTATACCCATCTACCACTAACACATCAGGGGGGGAGGTTAGTATTAACTTTGTTATTTGCGCTGTATCATCACTGTCTTTTATGGCGATGATTGGGAACTCCCAATCATGTTGCGTTAATGCAATTTTTCGGGCATTTTCATTTAATAAAAACAGGCACTGAACACCTTTCAAACGCGCCGCTTGGGCGAGCGCAATGCACCTAATTAAATGACCAATACCGGCTTCTGGCGAGGCTTCTACCCAAAACAGCATTTCGTTCATTGTCCAATATGTTCCCAGTCTAATGCTGTCCCCTTGGGTAAATCACACTTAGCGGTTTTTCCTATAACCTCATCCCAATGTTTAGGTGCCATGCCATGGGCGGGTCTAACTACCTTTAAATTATCTGCACTAAACACCTCTCCCCTCTTAACATCTTGACTGATGTATATTGAGCGGCGGTACTGTTTGGCATCTTTCTCTGCGTCTGAACCGCCGTAACAAACCTGCCCTACCCCTTGCCAGGCACGTTCGGTTTCATCAACTAATGCGTTTAGCTCGTCGGGCTCAATAGAGAAAGCTGCATCTACCCCCCCGCCCTCTCTGCTTAATACGAAGTGTTTTTCAATAACACTTGCACCAAAAGCAACAGAGGCGACTGCTACTCCGATACCACCAGTGTGATCACTGAGACCCGTTTGGCACGCAAAAGTCTCCCGCATGTGAGGGATAGTTATCAAATTGGTGTTAGCTGGGCTGGCTGGATAGGTGCTTGTGCATTTGAGCAGGATAATGTCATGACAGCCATTTGCTTTTGCGCACTTGACTGCTTCTTCTATTTCACTGAGGCTTGCCATCCCCGTTGACATGATAAGCGGCTTACCTTTACTCGCAGCATAAGCGATAAGCGGTAAATCGGTGAGTTCAAAGGAGGCAATTTTAAAACAAGGTACCCCGAGCCCATCTAAAAAATCAACCGCTTCGGTGTCAAAGGGTGAGCTGAACGCGAGCATGCCTAAGCTTTTCGCCCGTTCAAATAAGGGTTCATGCCACTCATAAGGTGTTGCCGCCTTTTGGTAAAGGCTATACAACTTTTCCCCTGCCCACAAGCTGTCTTTTTCTTTAATGGTAAAATCACTCGATGTCACATCAAGTGTCATAGAATCTGCAGTATAGGTTTGCAGCTTAATTGCATGAGCACCGGCCAGGGCGGCCTCTTCTATCATACGCTCAGCAAGCGATAAATCTTGATTGTGATTACCACTTAATTCCGCAATGATAAGAGGGGGATAGTTGGCGCCAATATATCTATTGCCAATCTTGATATGAGGGATCATTTATGAATTTCTCCAATAGCGCAACCACGAGGTAAACGGTTTGAGGTAAGCAAACGCTTACTATCTCGATAATTTATAAGCTCGGTACATAAGTTCCGCACGTTCCCAATCCTCAGGGGTATCAATGTCCTGGACTAGGTATCTTGGTAGAATGACTGGAATACTGTGTGGCGCGAATGTAGCTTTATTGTCTAGCCATGCGGACGTAGTTCCCCAATAAAATTGCCCCGCATCATGGTAGTATTCTTCTAAATCTTGCGAGCGCATCGCAATTTTATCCGGTTGAACTGGAGTAACCCCTCCATCGCACAAACGAATTGAGCGTTGAACAGGGAAAGCAAAACTGGCTACCGAGAAAGCGAAACATTTTTTTGTATCTGATACGAGCCGCCAAATGCCTTCTTTTAAGCGATCTGCACATAAAAATGGCGCCGTAGCATAGATACAGCAGACGTAATCAACTTCGCCAACGGCAGACTGATATTCCTTAATAGCGTGTTTAATAACTGGGAATGTGCCGACATGATCATTGGCCAGTTCATTATTACGACGAATGATATAAGTAGCACCATGCTCTAGCGCAACCTTTGCAATGTCATCACTGTCGGTAGAAACGATAATTTCATCGAATAATTGGCTCTCTTTGGCTGCCGCTAAAGAATAAGCGATAAGAGGTTTACCCGCAAACTCCCGTATATTCTTACCAAGAATACGCTTGCTGCCCCCACGAGCTGGAATCACCGCTATTTTCAACTAAGCACCTCATGCAATATGTTAATAACTTCAACTTGCATATCGGCCGTCAAAGCAGGATATAAAGGCAGCGTGAGCGCATTAGCATAATATTTTTCGCAGCAAGGATAATCTGACGACGAAAAACCGAGTTTTTTATAGTAACTGTGATGATAAATTGGGATGTAATGGACATTGACGCCCACCCCTTTGCTACGTAAAAGGTTGAAAACCGCGGTACGGTCGTGTTCGGTTAACTCAATAACATATAGGTGCCATGCGCTGTTAGCATCAAATAAAGGTAACTTTACTGGTAGTGACGCTAATGCATCTTGATAAATTCTGGCCTTTTCTCGTCGAGCTTCCACAAAGTTATGCAGCTTTTTAAGCTGACTAATGCCCAAAGCAGCATGCAAATCACTAAGTCGATAATTTAACCCTAATGATTGTTGCGCGTAAAACCATGGTTGCTGACGTTCACTTTCTGAAAACTGCTCAGGTTGCTTAGTGATCCCGTGACTAGCATGAAGGCGAATGTTGTCAGCTAACGATTTATCGTTGGTGAGAACCGCGCCTCCTTCAGCAGTGGTTATAGATTTTACAGGGTGGAAACTGGTTACCATCATATCTGAAAATTGACAGCCGCCCACCCAGTTGCCAGCGGCATCTTTGGCTCCTAATGCATGGGCGGCATCTTCAATAAGTGTGATGCCATAGTGGCCAGTTAACTGGGATATCGCTTTCATATCGCAGCTACTTCCAGAGAAATGGACGAGCACCAGCGCTTTTGGAAGACGTTCGAGACGTTCTGCCTCTTGCAATTTGCGCGTTAAAGCGTCTACGCTCAAGTTTCGAGTAAGTGGATCTATGTCGACAAAATCAACACTTCCGCCACAATAAAGTGCACAGTTTGCTGATGCAGCAAATGAGTTAGGCGAAGTCCAGACAATATCCCCTTTACTCACCCCAGCAGCAATACAGGCTAGGTGTAACCCCGAGGTTCCGCTATTTACTGCTACAGCATGTTTTGCACCTGTGAAATCACACAGTGCTTTTTCGAAGACGGGGACCTGTCTTCCTTGCGTCAGGAACGCATTTTTTAGCACATTAGTTACGGCCGCCACATCATCATCGTCGATTGTATGTTTTCCATACGGGATCATAAGGTTGCTTGATCCAAAGCTTGTAGTTCGCTTACCGATAGAAAGTGGGGGTTAGTTCCAGAATGGTACTCAAACTTTTCCTCCGCTGGCTTACCAATTTCGCCTACCTTATTTTTGGTATAATCTAAGTCTTTGTCGAAAAAAGTTATGGCTGGCGCAATGACGAAATGATCTCTAAATTCAACGGTATGATGCGCCATTTCTCCCGGCACCATAACTTCGTGAAGCTTTTCACCGGGACGGATACCTATCTCATCAAAGTCGGTAATTCCGCTCATCGCCTCTACGAGATCTAAAATTCGTATTGAAGGTATTTTGGGGACAAAAATTTCTCCACCTTGCATCCGAGAAAAGTTTTTAACTACAAATTCAACACCTTCATCTAAAGTAATCCAAAAGCGTGTCATTTCAGGATGGGTAACTGGTAACCGCACAGTTCCTTTCGCTAAAAGTTGTCGATAAAAAGGAACCACAGAGCCTCTTGAGCCCACTACATTACCATAACGTACCACTGAAAAACGGGGCCCATGGGCGCCTGAGATATTATTAGCAGCTACGAACAACTTATCCGATGCCAACTTTGTAGCACCGTAGAGATTGACTGGGTTTGCAGCTTTGTCAGTAGATAGCGCGATAACACGTGAAACATTATTTTCAATGGAAGCATCGATAACATTCTGAGCGCCATTTATATTGGTCTTAATGCATTCATTAGGGTTATATTCAGCCGCGGGGACTTGTTTCAATGCAGCAGCGTGAACCACATAATCTACGTCTCGCATGGCGATTTTTAGGCGTTCATTATCTCTAACATCGCCGATAAAATAGCGCATGCATTCACTATCAAAATGCTGCTGCATTTCATATTGTTTTAACTCATCGCGAGAATAAATAATAACTTTACGAGGTTGGCTTGAAGCGAGTAGGTAACTCACAAATTGTTTACCAAAAGAGCCTGTACCACCGGTAATAAGTATAGATTTATTGTTGAAATTAACCATTCAAGGCTCTCTCTGATGTGAAGGTCGACAGTATTACATTTTTTCTGTCTTGCTGCTTATCTAAACTCATGGTCATCCTAACCAAATCCCTATCTCTCAATTCTGGAATAAACTTATATCTTTCGCCATTCAACAATAGCTTTTCATCTACTTTCAAATTTTTATTAGAAAACGCGACAAATGTTCCACCATCATAGGCGAAATAGTGTTTAAGCGTTTCGATATCATAATAATCAGAAACCTTTTGCGTGACGTTATCGATAATTAGTTTAGGTAGAACGAGCTTAACAGAACTACTGCCAGTTAAACTCAAAATGGCAGCCCTAAGGCGGCTTACATCACTGCAAATTGGTGAGCAGGCTTCATGACGAAAGTCTCCCGGCAGAAACACGATAGTTTCATGGGCAGGAGCATTTTTTAATGCGGGTTTCAGCTGAGTTTCATCACTAATAATTCTGCATAAACGAGCGTAGTTTTCAGTAACATTAGTTTCTCCAAAAACGATACCATAGAGTTCTGCAGAATGAGTAACACCTTTGGTAATACCCAATAAATCGAGTGTATCATCGAGAAATAATTGCTTAGCTTTATTAACCAGAGTGAAGTTAACATTTTGTGCCTGTAGCATCATAGGTAAAAAAACTTTTATCCTTTCGTGAGCAAAACTTGAAATAAAGTCTAAACTGTCGAAGTCGTATTTAATTTGGCGCAATATATCTTCACATGTATCGGCCCAATGGGACTTCAAATCATTAAATATGACTAGCATATTTGAATCATCATTGACATTTAGGGCTTTATTAAATGCACTTGTAATATAGTTGAGAGTACCATTCATAAGAAAAAATAAAAGGCTAACCTTCCGTTTATAAGATTCAACCAGCGTATCGCGAATAGCTTCTATAAATGTCTCAGCTTGCTCTCGTGTATCAACTTCTATGTCGCTCAAGGCCAAAAGTTGCCTAAACTCACGAATTAAAGCATCATGATTAAATCTAGCATTAAACAGTTTTTGAAACTTACTATACTCAAGTGGAGTAAAACCCTTACTTTTTATTATTGAAATTGCTTGCTGTTTATTATATTCACTACTGAGCACCAATACGTCTTCAAAAGCTAAAGGCGTTGTCCCTTCTATTCTTGCCCCATCACTTAAATTATATATATCCGATCGTGAATTCAAAGACTGCTCTAATACGGATTTAGATACCTTAAATTCGAATTTTGAATAGACAAACTTTCGAAAATTTCCCGGTAAGGTAAAGGAAGTATCATTGTCTTCCTTATAGTCAAACCTCGCTATTCCATTTTCGTCATAGTAAGCAGACTTTTTAGAATGATGATAATTAGCATCAACAAATCCCAAGTCGACACCGAGCAAATACACTTGTCGTAAATCAAAGCTATTCACTAAATCCATAGCAAAATTCGCTACTGTGGGATATGCATATTTCAGCAATGGGAAATGCTGGCTTTCAAACAACTCAGATACTATCGACGTAGACGCCTCCCCCTCTTTCAATGCGATATAAGAATCTTTATATAGGTTACAAGTGTCAGGGTGTATTCCATTGCAACTAACTAGGGAAATTCGTTTAAGATAATTTAAATCACCAATTCTAGCCGCCCAGTCAAAGGTGGAACGATTAATCTCTATTTCTGAATGAAAGTCAGGCGCTATACCATGTCGGTGTAGAGTTTGCAGAGCGGTACCACATGAAATAATAATCACTTTATGGGCACTCTCTTTAATAACTGGGATAAGTCTATCTAAAGAAGGACCGTTACCCACTATAAATACTGGAACGTCTTTCAATTCCGAGGAGAGTACATCTTTTGATTGGTTGTTAAGAATTGGAACGCCTGATTTAATAACAGAGCAGGTATGCGTAATGCCATATTTAGCATGGTCATAAAAATCCCCCATAGAAATCAAGGTTTGAAGTTGCTGCCTTAACTTATGAATGGATTCATTGAAATAAGTATTATAATAACCTTGGTAAAAATAAGTGTTGGCTAACAAAAAAGGACCAAAGGTGTGAAACTTTCTTAGAAAGTCTTCGACCAAATTTGTTCCATCGTCCCCTATATTTAGGTAAATACGACCTTCTTCCTCTGCAACCTTTTCAAAAATCTTTGCCCACTCAACAGCGTATAGTGAGGCGAAGAAAAAATCGCTATTCGGCTCACAAATAAACAAGTTTCTCACGTTACGATGGAATGACAGAGTTTCCATTTGATAACCAATACCGAGCCCAAATACAATAATAGATTTGACCGTAGAGGGGAGTTCTCCGATAGACTCTTCAACTGACTTGAGTGTCTCGTCACATTTAACCACCATTTGGTAATGCAGATATTTACTTAATTTTTTACCATGGTAGCCCAATATTAAACCATCCTTGTTAGGCGTCTTTGCAAACTTGTTAAAGCTGAGCTCACTATCTTCTCTTGGCGAAGTGCCCCAAAAATAGGCTCCAGTTTTATGGTGCTTTACGTTGACTTCCCCCGCCTTATTTCCAACTGGGTGCCAAACTGAAGGAGTGTATTTACAGAAAATTGTGTGAACTGCTGGGAAATAAGTTTTAAGAGCATTTAAATTCCTTTCGAACCGTTCATGATCCAAGTTATCTTGACTCCAAACTTGGGAATTCAGGCTTTGTGTCCATAGCGGTATATAATTATTCATCTGGGCTTGGTCACTTTCTCTAAACACCCAGTCGCGAAAATCTCGCCAAGTTCCTATCTCCAGTTCAACCGTTAATTGATCAAACACAGAGTGATTGTAGTGTTTAAATATGAAAAGAGAGTTTAGTGAAAAGTGCTCTCGAAGCTCTTCGATATTAACATATAGATCTCTTCCATCTTTACCCAACTGGAAATAGATCGCAGTACCCTTTATCTTCGCTAAACGAAGTACAGCATGCCAGTCAATCGAAGAAAGTGAAGCCAGAAAAAAGTCTTGCTCTGGCTCAAATATCACCAAGTGTTTTATCGAATAATTCTGCAAAAGCCACTCTATATGCTTTCCAATACCTATACCCAATACTGCTATAAGGGGTATTGATTTTGGCATCCGTATCTGACCTCCGCTTTCACCATTTAGCAAATCAACACACAAGCATTTACTTGATAACTCAAAACATTGTTCTTTTATTTCTCTCGATGGAGCCAAGCCATAAAACGCCCGACCATTTTTTAAGTCAACAATATTTAAGTCACCATTCTTGTTACAAAACAAAGAATGATTTTTGCTATTCGCGTCAATTATCTGAGAGTAAATATTGGGCGCATATGTTCTGAACGCTACCTTATTCTTTCTCAATTGCTCTTGAATGAGAGGTGCGGCTTTCAGTTCGATAGCACTTTGTCGCTCTTCATTATCAAGATGCAAACTTATAGATTTAAGCATGATTATTTATACTTTTTAGCTGCTGACCGACTTCGAACAAAGTGTGCTAAGTCAGATTTTGCTTCTTCAAGGATTTTCTGGATTTCTTCGGTAAGGAATTGATTTTTTTCTAACTCTAGATTCACAAAAGCTTTTCTTTGGCTTTCATTCAACTGGACGAGATGAGATTCAATAACTTCATGTCTAGCAATGATGAGATTTTTGAGCGTTGTAAATTCAGCATCTGGGAGCGCATTGAAGAACTCAATGATTTTCGCGTTAGTTTCGTTGAGCTCTTCAGGTGTGTATTTATGGTTTAATTCGGTATTGTTCACACAGCTTGTCGTTTTTGACGCTGAGCTTCGAAGGCTTCCTGTTTTGCTTCTTCAGGAATTTGAACCCAAGCGTCTCGAATAGGTGTTAACAGGCTAGACACTTCATCAAGAATTTTCAAGTCGTTCTTAACATGAGCATCACCTAGACGTTCGAGCATATAGTTATAAAGCGCAAACAAATTTTCCCCCACTTCGCCTCCGATCTCCATGTCCAAGGTATCTCTTAAGTGCATAATAATGGCGCTGGCCTTTGAAATAAAATCAGCTTTCGTGGCTAACTCATTTCTTTCTGTGGCCCCTTTCGCATACGCTATTCTATCTAATGCGCCTTGCAGTAACATTAAGGTTAATCTATGAGGATCGGCTGTTGCCACATCCTGTTTTATGTTCCCTTTTTTGTAGGCATTGATACCCTTTAGTGACATAAGATACTCCAGTTTTTTCTTAACCTAACGATGCCAATAAGGCTGAGCTCGTTTGGTTCAATTGCGCAACGGTTTGATCGAGATTGAGATATTTTTTACGAAGCGTATCTTCATAAGTTTGCATTCTAAGCTCTAAAGTTTCTCTCTCGTCATAAAGCTCGTCTCGATTACCTTTGGCCGTTTGCTCTCGCAAACTGATAAGGCCTCCATAAGAAGTATATTCATCAGCGAAGTCATATAATCGCGTTGCTATGCCTTCGCTTTCATCGGTAAATAATTTCGCAATTTCATCAAAATTGTCTTCTAGTGCATCTTCTAAACGGTCTTCACCAGTACCAAGACCGAAGTCGGTTGTGCCTATTTCAAGTTTGCCTTCGTCATTAAATTCAATACCAATTTGGAACAGACCGCCTAGCGAAGAGGAACTTACATTTCCCCCCACAATGTTGGCCATTGAGGTTTGAATCCCCCTTAGCAATGAATCACCCGCTAGCGCGCCATCTTCTTCTAGTTCAGATTCACCATAACGAGTGAGCGTGTTTATTTCATCGATTAACGAGTTGTAATTATCTACAAAGTCACGAATTTTTTCTTCTAGCCCTTCCTTGTCATAACCAATTTCAAGTGTGGTCGCCTGTAAGTCTCCGTTAGCATCTTTAGGCGACACTTCATTAACTTCAAATGACACATTCTGGATGGTGTTTTCGAACTCATTTGATTCACTTTGAACTTCAATGCCATCAATATAAGCAATGGCATTTTGCGCAGACTGTATATTGGCTGCACTAATATTGCCGGTACCGCCAGTGGTAGAAAGTCGGTCCAACTCAGCTGCACCTGTGTCATTGGTAATAACTAAATCATTACCTTCACCCGTTTCACTCGAAGAATAAACCAGACGTGGGCCAGCACTGGTACCGGTATCAATGATATTAGCAGTAACACCGAAATTATCGTCCGCGTTATTAATCGCTTCGCGGAGCTGGGTAAGTGTCATACCTGCGGTGACTTCTATGGTAAAACTATCGCTGCCCCCCACATCAAACGTCAAAGATCCGGTTCCTGAACTTAACACTGCGTCTGTTGACGATGTGAACGCACCGTCGTCGGTCGTGATTCGGCTACCAGAGGCAAGTTGTTCTACAGTAATTTCGTAGCTACCACGCAGTGCTGAATTTGAGGCTTCCGCTGACAACACATCATCGTCTTCAGAGGGGTTGGTAATCGTAGGTTCACGACCGTTAATACCATCATCGCTTCTCAACTCATCTACAGCATCTTCAAAAGCTGAAAGCTTTGATTTGATCTGACCTAGGCCAGAAATCTCAGCTTCAATCCGCTCTTCTTTTTCGTTCAATCTTGCATCTTTGGGCGCGCGCTCGGCTTCTAGCAACTGTTGAACTAGATCATCCAACGCTAAACCTGATCCTACGCCTAACGACTGAATTGTCATACGTCACCTCATTAAACCTGATTGTCGATGAATACGCCCACACTGGTACCAACATCCTGCTGTAAATCTTGTATTCGCTCAGCGAGCGCCAAAACTTCCTCAGAAGGTATTTGCCTGATAACGTCGCCGGAATCAGAATCTCTTACTGTTACCACCGCGCGATCCGTGTCTTTATCAATGGAAAACGCTAGATTGCGATTTTGCATTTGAACGAAAGACTCAACATTTTCTATTGCTGTCTCCAGAGCAATTGTATTCCTCTCTACACCGTTTTTATCGGCAGCGTTTCCATTCGCTTGAACAATTTTAACTGCTTTTTCAGATTCGTTGTTTGCGTAAAACTTTTGTCCATTCGCATTTTCTAAAGCGGGTATCTGCTTACCACTTTCTGCGTTGTTTACTTGAGCTTCATCACGGTTAACAACTACGCTTCTGTTAGTTGTACTACCATCAATAGCAACCCTAGCAAATTCTTGACCAGTTTGGTTATTGACTATATCCATACCTATGTTTCCCCTTATCAAACGACAAAACGGGCCCTTACCACTCAGCAAGCACCCGTTACATCTCAACTCAGGTTAGTTTGTATTATAGCTTATCCGAGCAAAGATAGCGCTGCTTGTGGACGCTGATTTGCTTGACTCAGTACAGAAATGGATGCCTGCTGAACAATTTGGTTACGCGTTAATTCGGCAGTTTCAGATGCAAAGTCTGTGTCCATGATTTGTGAACGAGCAGCAGACAAGTTTTCACTTATATTACTCAAGTTACGAATAGTGGACTGGAAACGGTTTTGAAGCGCACCTAAATCTGCACGAATTGCACCAATGCCCGAAATAGCTGTATCTACATCGCCTAGCAATGCTGCAGCACCGTCGGCAGTTGATACATCGTTACTGACGATACCCAAGCCGGTAGCACTAAAACCACCAATTTGACCAAGTTTAGTTGACGATAAATTCACAGAGATAGTCTGTCCTTTGTTAGCACCTACTAAAAACTTCGCAGAAAAGTTACCATCAAGAAGATTAACGTTACCGAACTGTGTGGTCGTCGCAATACGGGAAATTTCAGTACGTAGTGCCGTCACTTCTTTTTGAAGCGCTTCACGGTCTGCGTCACTGTTTATACCGTTTTGAGATTGCACAGCCAATTGACGAATACGTTGAAGGCTTGTTGTAACTTCCCCTAACGCTCCTTCCGCAGTTTGGGTCAGAGATATTGCGTCGTTAGCATTTCTTACCGCTTGATTTAACCCTTGTACCTGTGATGTAAGACGGTCTGAAATTTGAAGACCCGCAGCATCATCTGATGCGCTGTTAATACGAAAGCCAGATGAAAGCCTTTCAAAGGATGTATTAAGTCGATCGCTTACGTCAAAAAGCTGACGCTGAGCATTGATAGCTGAAACATTTGTATTAACGAATAAAGACATTAGATTACCTCCTAGAGATTCGATGGAGACAGAGCTACCATTAAATCCAACCAGTTCAAATTGGCCGGGTCACTACTCCCTACCAATCCCTCTCAATAAGTAAATTAAATTACCCCTCAACTAAAGGTATCGACCAACACTTTAACTTCTTTAGCTTTTTTTTGACTTTTTTTTAGAAAACACAAAAATCAAATATAAAACATTGATTTATATAACTTTATACAAAAATAAAAAATTACAAATTTATTAGAAAAGCGTTTAAAAGTAGGGTGGCGGTAAGCAAAAGCTATGGTTCACACTTTTTTATCAAACGTGAAAAACCCTAAGATGATGTGAAGACATTCGACAATTGCGCATGATGATTTATGGTGAGTATGACTGGCTGTCAATAATTAGAACGTGAGCATTAATGCAATCTAACTTATACGTTTTATTAAAATTGGCATTTATCATGCATTATACGGGTTAAGTTTTCGATATTGCTCAGTGGAAAACTTGAAATTGGTGGGGTGTTTCGGTGAAAAACAAAAAAGGCCGAGACATAAATCTCGGCCAATTTGCTCATGTTAGGAGATTGAGCAAATTCAGCTTCTGTCGGCTGGCAGCGTACTTAGTAGGATAAACTGGCCTCTCAACCAACACTTCTACACTCTTAGTCCTGTTAGTCGGCATTTTCTTAAAGGGGCGGCCTTTCTGGCCGCCAACCTTTCTGGGGATGGCCTCTCAACTCCTTCCTATAAAACGCCTAATAGAAATTAACCGAGTAGCGATAACGCAGCTTGTGGACGCTGATTAGCCTGGGCAAGAATTGTGGTACTTGCCTGCTGAAGTATCTGGTTACGGCTTAACTCTGCCGTTTCAGTGGCAAAGTCAGCGTCTTTGATACGCGATCTTGCCGCAGAGACGTTTTCAGAAATATTACTTAAGTTACGAATAGTCGATTGAAAACGGTTTTGTAGGGCACCTAAGTCAGCACGCAGGCCACCTATAGCAGATATCGCTGTATCTACAGCAGTTAAAAGATCTGCGGCGCTATCTTCGGTTAATACGTTATCACTTGTGATACCAAGACCTGTTGCACTAAAGCCTGCAACATTAGCTCTTGTCAGAGCAGGTGCGGATAAATTAACAGATATAGTTTGACCAGCATTTGCTCCTACTAAAAACTTTGCAGAGAATGCCCCTGACAATACGTCCACACCAGCGAACTGTGTTGTCGTGGCGATTCTTGAAATCTCTGTTCGCAATGCGTCAACCTCTTTCTGAAGAGCTTCGCGATCAGCTTCACTATTTATTCCATTTTGGGACTGAATTGCTAGTGTACGAATACGTTGAAGGGCAGTTGTCGTTTCAGCCATTGCACCTTCTGCAGTTTGCGCAAGTGATATACCATCATTCGCGTTTCGCACCGCTTGATCTAGACCTTGAATTTGAGATGTCATTCGATCGGTAATTTGAAGCCCAGCAGCATCATCAGCAGCACTATTGATGCGGAAACCAGATGATAGACGCTCAAAGGCGGTACTTAAGTTGTTGCCAGTTGTGAATAGTTGGCGTTGTGCATTTAACGACGACACATTGGTATTTACAAATAGACTCATGGGTCTCTCCTAACAGTTTCGAGTGTTGCGCTATTGGTTTTATTATGTGCGCAGTAGTTTAGAAATTTTGGCATAGCGTGTGCTTCGTATAAGGGTCAGTTTAATCTGACATTTTATCGACACACTAACCGGTAAAATTGCTACTTAGAGAAGTTACTTCTCTTTGCTGACTGGTGGGTTTGATGTTCCAGACCTCAAACCTCTCACTACCTCCTGGCTTCATTCTCGCCTGTCAGCAGCTCCACCCTTAGCAAACCTTTATATTTATCGTCATTCAAACAAATTTTCTTTAGCTATATTTAAAATTTATTTCATGACACGTATATATATGATCTTATTAAACTTTAAACCAAATAGAATACATCTAGGGAAATAAAAACTCGATGTAAACTACGCTTTTCTTGGCTTAGGAAACATAAACCTAGTATATCGCCCTTTGTAATAGTTATCGTCACTTTGGGAAAATTACTTTAGTCTTTTTTAGAATTTTTTGACGACACATGATAAGTAAGTAAAAACTCACTATATTCAGACAGGTAACTAAAAAATCCGTATTGAGGTTTCCTTTTAAATCCAGTCATTGGCACCTTAGTGCTTTCAAGCAAGCGATGGAGTTGTTAATCAGGCTGGGGCAAATAAATTGGTTAAGAATGCGCTGTATCATTTTAAGCTGAAGCGATAACTTAGCACGACTATGAAATAAAAAAGCCGATGCTCCTCAAAGAGTATCGGCTTTGGTAATTAACTCGTGGACTAGAGCACGATCTCCTGGCCCCAGTCTAGCTAAATGATTAACCCAGTAAAGACAATGCCGACTGTGGACGCTGATTAGCCTGCGCTAAAACGGTAGTACTTGCCTGCTGAATAATCTGATTTCGCGTCAAATTCGCAGTTTCTGTAGCGAAATCTGTATCTTTAATCTGTGAACGAGCAGCAGATACATTTTCTGAAATATTGCTTAGGTTACGAATAGTGGACTGGAAGCGGTTTTGCAACGCCCCCAAGTCTGCACGAAGCCCACCTATTGCAGAGATCGCGTTGTCGATAGACGCCATCATCTCGGCAGCGTTTTCACTCGTTAAAACATCATTATTTCCACCAACGAGGCCCAGTCCCGTTGCACTGAAACCTTGAACGTTAGCCCGAGTTAAGGCTTGGGTAGAAAGATTTACAGATATAGTCTGGCCCGAGTTAGCCCCAACAAGAAACTTAGCTGAAAATGCGCCAGACAATACATCAACACCTGCGAATTGAGTTGTTGTTGCTATGCGCGAAATCTCTGTACGTAGAGCATTCACTTCTTTTTGGAGTGCTTCTCTATCAGAGTCACTATTGATACCGTTTTGTGATTGTACCGCTAACGTACGAATACGCTGTAACGCAGTCGTAGTTTCAGAAAGCGCACCTTCAGCAGTTTGCGACAGTGAAATCGCATCGTTAGCGTTACGTACAGCTTGGTTAAGTCCTTGGACTTGTGAAGTCATTCGGTCGGTAATCTGTAGACCCGCAGCATCATCAGCAGCGCTGTTGATACGGAAGCCTGAAGAAAGGCGCTCAAAAGACGTACTCAAAGAATTGCTAACATCAAAAAGCTGACGCTGGGCATTCAATGAGGATACATTGGTATTAACGAACATAGACATAAAGTCTCTCCTACACTCTCAGTCCAGCGTGCGCTGGCTGTCGGCATTACCGACGTTTTGTTTTAGTAGTCATCAAGACCTGAGGGGTAATTGATGAACTGGCTCTCTCAGAAACTGTATCGACAAGATGTAAATTCCCTTTAGAAAAAATTACGTTTTTTGCCGATAAGCGGTAAGATATTGCCGCTACACTAAACACAATTAATTTATAAGTGGCGGATTTTTAAAAGAAGATTTAGAGTGCAAAAAAATGAAATTATTCGATTTAAAACGTATCTCTAAGCCTGCTGCGCATAGTGCCTTTACAGATCTCATAGAAAATCCCTTCGACAAAAGTAGAAAGACGTTACTGTGTTGCTATCGCCAAGCGACTAATCATATTAGTGCAGACGGTTTGCTGGTGGTGCTAACTGTCGATAAGAAAACTTTGCATGTTTTAGCAAAAATTCGTATTCAAGAACACAATGCTGATCTTAGAGATCCAAAGTTTTCTTTTGATGGCAAACGACTAATACTCAGCACTTACGCGAAGACCTATTTAGATAATGGAAAAATGGTGTCAAAAATGCGGACCTATTTTTCCACCACAGGCCTGTCTTGGTCTGGGAGTAATAATTACGGCAAAAGCGGTTGGTGGCTTTGGAATCATAATTGGTTGGGTAGTGAAGCCTATGGATTTGCTTATAATCGACCATCCAATAAGTTGTCGCTCTACAAAGGCGACCCTACACGTACAATGCAACTGCATAAAGATGATGTTTTCAACCTGAACAAGCAAGGCAAAGGCTATCCTAACGAAAGTACCATTTTGTTTGATAATGAAGGTAATGCCTCAGTATTTTTAAGACGAGATGCTGATTCATTTAGTGCGCAATTTGGAACGTCTAAAGCACCGTACACTAAATGGACATGGCATGATTTAGGGATATATATCGGTGGGCCAGCGGCTATTGCACTTAGCGCTAACATGTTTATTGTCGCTGGAAGACATGTCGACTGGGTAACTCGCAAGTTTTCCACGAAGATATGGTTATTCAATAGTCAATCTAACGAACTTAAAGAACTTCATACACTACCGAGTGGTGGGGATACAAGTTATCCAGGGCTAATAGTAGAGAACGACAGTTTATATGTCTCCTACTACTCATGCCATATCGACAATGAAGCGAGAGTGTACATGGCGCACCTAACGGGCGTTGATGCATTAACCAATCAACGTCTTTAGATATAGTTAAATAGCGATAAGTTACTCACCTGAGGGAATGTCGCTAACGCAGCACTCAATGCAGTCTCCTGCTTCGCAAACTCTGTAGATGCTTCAGCGTAGTCAACATCCTGAATGGAAGATCGCTGTGCTTTCGCTGCGATTTCCATATCTAAGTTACTTTCGTACGTACTTTCAGCAATATTTAATCGACTTCCCAGAGAGGCTCGTTCGAGAGAAAGCTTTTCAAGGCCATTATCTAGGCCGACTAGCGCGTCTGCAATTGACTCCTGAAGTGCCGAATTATCTATTGTGGAATCCATTAAAATAGTTTGGATTTCGTGGATTGACTGCGCCATACTTTTTTTCTCTGGCGCATCTAATGACAAGTCTATACTATCACCAGGTGCTGCTGTTGCATCAAACTCCATCCCTTTAATAGTAAAAGGCTGCCCTGAACTGTAAGCAACGGAATCGACAACTGCGCCTGTTCCTTGGTTAACTAATTCTGCTTGACCTGTAGCAAGAAAATTAATGCGGTAATCATTATTTGCGGCATTGACCGGGTCGTAATTCTTGTCAAAAAAGGTATCAAATGTTCCTTGTTGCTTCACCTCTGCTGTATTAACAATAGCTCCCGCAGTACCATCGACTGAAAACTTGAATCGCGATAGCACATTTTCAAAAACTTCATATCCGTTACTGGTTGATTGAATCTTTGAACTATTCGATAGCTGAACAAAGCTTACCCCCGGGTCTCCTGCAAATGTAATGGCATTCCCACCCGCTGCTGGATTGTATTCAAACGCCTGATTACCAGATTGAAAGCCAGCATACAGATAATTGCCGTCTGCATCTTGGGTGTTCATAAGATCAAACACTTCGAGTTTAATTTGCTCTAGTTCAGCGCCAATTGCGCGCTTATCTGGGTCAGATAATATACCATTACCAGACTGAACGATAAGCGTTCGCGCACGGTTGATAGAGTCGGTAATATTGGTTAAAACCGCCTCTTGCTGCTCAAGCGCCCCTGTGACCAAATCATTGTTGCGTTGGAACTGGTTAAGCTCATCAATTTCTTCGGTCAGGCGGAGTACCTTAGCAGCTCCAACAGGGTCATCGCTGGGCGTGATTATTCGTTTACCTGAAGCTAGCTTTTCTTGGGTTTTCGCCAAGTCGCCCTGATTTTGCATAATCGAGCGCATGTTTTGATCATAAATTTGATTCGTTGATATACGCATAGCTCACCTACCTTGCTGATTGCAAAATGGTATTAAATAATTCTTGGGCCGTAGACAAAATACGTGCTGCAGCTGCATAGCTCTGCTGGTATTTTATCAAGTTAGCAGCTTCTTCGTCCAAGCTTACGCCCGACACAGACTCAAACCAGTTTTGCGATTGAACTTTCATCGCTTCAGCCGAAGCTAATGAGACACTAGCCATCGATGCATCTTCACCAATGCGCCCTACCATAGACGCATAGGCATCTTGAAATGTTCTCGGCGTGTTAGTCGCCTCGCTACTCACCTGTACTTTATTTTCGTTTTGAATAGCGGCTAAATTTAGCGCGTTGCTATTGTCGTTAAAGCCATCTGTATTATAGCTGATCGAGAAACTATCCCCAGCTTTTGGCACGCCATCCAAGCTCAAATCAAAGCCTGGATCTGGGCTTATTCCCGCTTGACTAATGAGGTTAGCTAAATCAGTTGTGCCAGTTACTGTAGCTAAAACATTACCGCTTCCATCTACAACGTCGTATGTATCTGCGGCCGTAAAGTTAATTTGAGCTGGCGCTGAATTTAACAGCCCACCCGCTCCGTCAAAAGCAGAAGCGCCGACTTCTGTGCTAGATACCGTAACGTCAATGACATTTGCGCTTCCCAAATTTGTATTATTTGCTCCTGCTCTCACCGGGCTTGCAAACGCTAAATCTTCAGGACGATTTGTCTCTAGTGTAATCTTAGACGCGATATCTTTAGTTGGCTGAATGAGAAACTCATTACCCACGGTATAGGGATCGGTTCCTGAGAAATCAACTTCAATACCACCGGGCAATTCATTAAACCCAGCTGTAACCGCGTAATTGGAATAGATAATATCATTGCCAGATGCATCTTTTTTCGGTGTCCCGTCTGCATTTAGAAGCGTAATTTCTATTTGGCTAGGCGCGCCCGCGGTGGTTACCGCAGTAACCTCAATTTTGTAGTCAGCATCTGTAAGTTCTGCCCCTTTACCTTCGGTAACCTGGGCAGTAACAACATAGTCACCATTGGTATCGCTATATGCTAATCCACGAAACGAAGGGATATTGAAAATATCGCTGCCGAGCTGTCCGTCTAAGTCCATCCCCAATTTATTTTGGGTATTCATTGCATCGGCGAATGCTACTGACAGCTGACCAACATCCCGCATCGCAGGGCCTAAGATCTCATTTCTGTAACCAAACAATCCGCCGAGTGCGCCACCTAAGTCACCTTCTACGATACGTATTGAGGCGTCGGCTTTAGTTTGAGACCCAAAGTTCGTTTCGAGTTTAAGCTGCTTGAAGGTTAAGTCTGCATTGGTGTTTAACTCAAATAAATTAAACGCACCATTTTCTAGTACCAGTGACTCACCAGAGGTTAGATTAATCGTTACCGCGCCATTTTGTGTATTACTCTCTTTAACCGTAATCCCCATGATTGAAGCGAGCTCGTCTATCGCTTGATCTCTCTCATTAAGCAATGCGCTAGGCTGGTCGCTGGTATTGTTACCATTGGCAATAACAATATTGCGGTTTAGATCGCCAATATTGCCAATCAAGGTGTTCGCTCGGTTCACCATCGACGTGAACTCTAGGTTTAATTCTTCTTCTTTCTCCAACATATAATCAGACAGTGTCTTCATTCGTTGGTACAAAGACTCAGATTTCCCTAACACTTGGTCGCGAGACGCCAGGTTAGTAGGATCGTCAGCAGCTGTTTGCAACGCGGCGAAGTACTCGCTCAATCCTTGGGAGATGGAGTTAGCCTCACTCGCTAGTAGATTGTCAATGGCCGCTGTTTTACTAGAGAATGCCTCAAGCTCGCCGACAGAAGTAATGTCCCTGCGCAATTGATTTTGAGCAAATACGTTGATGATACGCTCGGTATTGCCGATCTCTACACCGAAGACTTGGCTGTTTTGAAGCTCAGTGCGCTCGCGAACATAGCCTGGCGTATTGACGTTGGCAATATTGTTACTGGTCGTTTGTAATAGCTTACTACTGGCGTTAACACCACTGGTGGCTAATGAGAATAAATCGACAGAACTCACAATGTAATCTCCAATGCTATGGCATTAACGTGCTGAGACGATCGCTGTTATACACTGCCATTATCTTGCTCGCGTATTCAGGGTCGGTAGCGTAGCCCGCTTCTTGAAGCGCATGGGTATAGCGCGCTGCGTCAGAAGCATTCTCGACAGCATGGCTGTAGCGAGGCTGTGATGTGATAAAGCGTCCATAGTCTTCCATTGCGTCTTCTACTGATGAGTAAGATCTAAATGCCGCTTTTTGTTTCTGAGGCAGTCCATTATTGAATTCCAATGTATCCACCACCGCCTGTTCCCCTTGCCAGCCTTTGTTAGCCTTTATGCCAAATAGATTGTGGGAGCTAGTGCCGTCGGATTTGTGAATGACAAATTTTCCCCAACCCGTCTCTACGGCTGCTTGGGAAATTATCGCTTTTGGATCCATGCCGTATTTTTCCGCCACTTTCTCCGCAATAGGCATAAGGCTCTCAACAAAGTGCTCTGGATTTTCAAACATGGCGTCTTTTTGAGCTGCCTGTGTTTTAATTGAGTTGGAGGTAAGTGCTAGGTCTTGCGCCTCAGTTACCTTGTATTCACGGTTTCTGTTAAGTGATGATAAGTCGCCGTCACTTCTGATTACACTGGCAGGCGTATAGCTATCCTCAGTTTGACCTAACTGTTTGACAATGACATCAGCGAGACCTAAGCCACCACCGGAAGTGAGGTCTGTCGCTAGCTGTTGGTCGTGCATATCACGATAAAACTTAACTTGCTGCGAATTAAATGGGCTATTTTCGTCAGCAAGGGCATCTTGCGCTTTACGCATTGATTTCAACATCATTTGCACAAATATCGCTTCAAACTGCTGGGCAGCTTCTTGCAATACCGTCTCGTCGCCCGACGCAATGGCTTCACGCATTTTGTTTATGCTGCCCATATCGTGGACATTGCGAGCCATATCAAGCTGACTTTTTGTGCTAAGTGATTCCATCGTGCTTATTCCGCTGTGACCTTATTTTTACTAACGTCTCGTAAATGCTGTTTGCTCGTTTTAAATAATAACGAGCTCTCCACGCAACGCGCCTGCTTGACGTAATGCTTCCAAAATTGCCATTAAATCGCCCGGCGCAGCGCCCACCTCATTTACCGCGCGCACAAGCTGGTCCAGAGTAACGCCTGGCTCAAACTTAAACATGCGACTATCTGCCAAATCGACATCAACAATCGACTGAGTGGTAACGGCAGTCTGCCCTTCACCAAACGCGTTAGGTTGAGAAACTTGCTGATTTTCAGAGATGGTCACCGTTAGCCCGCCGTGAGTAATTGCTGCTGGTAACAAGCGAACGTCACTGCCAATAACAATGGTGCCTGTGCGGCTGTTTATTACCACACGCGCTGGCGCATCAGCTGGTGTAAATTCGAAGTTTTCTAAGGTAGCCAAAAAGCCCACGCGCTGACCGACATCTCGCGGGGCCGACACGCGAACAGACGCAGCATCAATGGGCTTAGCAATAACATAGCCATTTTCGGGCTGTGCACCTAAGCGCTCGTTGATCGTATCTGCAAGCGACTTAGCCGTTGAGAAATCTGGATAATGGAGGTTAAGCGTTAACGTGTCGCCATTGGCAAAGCCTGTTGGTACAGATTGCTCTACCATCGCACCGTTTGGAATTCTGCCTACCGTTGGCGTATTAACGACAATGCGCGAGCCATCACCGCCTTGAGCGCCAAACCCGCTCACGACTAAGCTGCCTTGCGCTACAGCGTAGACTTTACCGTCAACACCGCGAAGAAACGTCTGGAGCAGCGTTCCGCCTTGAAGACTGGCCGCTTCTCCAACTGAAGAAACCGTAATATCAATGGTTTGTCCGGGTTTTGCAAAAGCAGGCAGGTCGGCGTGTACCGCCACTGCGGCCACGTTTCGTATTTTTGGCTTGGTGTTAGCGTCAAGACTGATACCAAAGTTGCGCAGCATGGTTCTGAAACTTTGTTCGGTAAACGGGCTTTGTTCACCCGTTCCAGGCAAACCTACAACAAGACCATATCCCACTAATTGGTTACTACGTACGCCTTGAATACTCGCTACATCTTTAATGCGTTGCGCACCTGCCTGTAAAGATAAAAGCATTGTGAAAACGGCTAATACTACTGAAAACAAACGCATGTTCACTCTCCTATCCTAAAAACCTAAAGAGGCCACCAAGCAGAATCAAAGAACTTGGTTAACCAACCCTTTTCTTGTGCTCGCGCAAAACTTCCCGTACCCGAATATTGGATACGCGCATTTGCAACCTTAGTGGACACGATTTCATTCTCGGGACTAATGTCTGCCGGACGAATGATGCCGGTAAGACGAATATATTCATCGCCCTGATTCAGGGTTAGCCACTTTTCGCCACGAATAACAAGGTTGCTGTTAGGAAGTACGTCGACCACAGTAACTGAGATAGCGCCGTTTAAGCTGTTGCTTTGGTTAGCAGTGGCATCACCGGAGAAATCTCGAGATGAACTTATTCCTAATTGTACGGACTCTCCGCCAATGTTTATCGCTTGCCCAGCAAGCCCGGTAATAGGGTTAAGATTGACGTTTGAATCTTTCGCTGTGCTAGTGTCGGCTGATTTGCTCGCTTGGGTATTCTCGCTTAACGTTACAGTGATGATGTCACCGACTCTTCTTGCGGTAACGTCAGAATATAAGTTGTTAGCAAGCTGCGAACGAAAAAGCGAGCCGTCCTCTACTACCGTTTCACGCGGGTAATCTGGCACTACCGGTGCAAACGACGGGTCGTTTGCCTGAACGGGAGGCTCGTTTGTACTTGCGCAACCGCTAAGTATCAGAAGTGCAGCAGATAAACCTAAAATACGCATGATGCTACCTACTAAAGTTGCTGAATAACCTGACCAAGCATTTGGTCGACCGATGAGATAACCTTTGAGTTCATCTCATACAAGCGCTGGCTTTCGATAAGGTTTACTAACTCTTCGGTCACGTTTACGTTAGAGGTTTCCAACGTGCCTTGTGAGATATAACCCAATCCTTGCAGACCAGGGATCCCCTGAATAGGCGCACCGCTTGACGCTGTCTCTACATAAAGGTTTTGTCCGGTTGGTTGTAATCCGGTTGGGTTAACAAAGTCAGAAATATTAAGCTGACCGAGTACCTGCGGTTCAGCTTGGCCCCGTATGCTCACGCTAATTTCACCATCTTGAGAAATTGTGATTTGTTGCGCATCTTCGGGAATAGCCACTTCAGGCTGAAGCAAAAAGCCCGCGCCAGATGTAACAATTTGGCCTTGGTCGTTCAGTGAAAACTGACCATTTCTCGAATATGCAATGGTGCCGTCTGGCTGCAATATTTCAAAGTAACCACGGCCTTGAATTGACATATCAAGCGCGTTTTCAGTGGTTAACAGGTTACCTTGCGTATGTGCTTTTTGAGTAGCAACGACCTTCGAGCCTGAACCAAGCATAAGCCCAGAAGGAAGCTCTGTGTCAGCAGATGAACGACCGCCTGGCTGATTGATATTCTGATAAAGCAAATCTTCAAACACCGCGCGGTCTTTTTTAAAGCCCACTGTTGACGCATTGGCTAGGTTGTTAGATACCACTGCCACATCAGTCTGTGCGGCGTCTAGTCCGGTTTTACTTATCCATAGTGCTGGATGCATGTTAACCTCCGACGTTGCTCATGGGGCAACGATGATAAAAATTCGTTTACAGAATGCGTAATAACGCATTGCCACTTTGATCTAGTTTCTCTGCTTGCTTCATCATTTTGACTTGAAGCTCGTAGTGACGCTGCAGACTTATCATGTCTACCATTTCGTCAACCGCATTGACGTTGGAACCTTCAAGCATGCCCGACATTACTTTCACGTTGGCATTGGCTGGCGCTATTGAGCCATCTTCCATTCTAAATAAGCCGTCGTTCCCACGTTCCATGTCTGCATAGTTTGGGCTAACTAATTTAAGTCGCCCCACTTCTTCAATAACATTGGCAGGGGCACCTAACTGTCTCATTGACAACGTGCCATCGGCCGCAATATTGAGATTATCTAAAGGAACAGGAAGGAATATTGGCCCATTGTCACCAAGCACGACGCGATCGTGGATATCTGTCAAAATTCCGTCATCGCCCAACTTGAAATTTCCATCACGCGAGTAAGCTTCTTGACCATTTTGATCTTGTACAGCGAACCAACCATCACCTTGAATGGCTACGTCTAAATCGCGGTCTGTTTTAATCATCGGGCCCGACTCGTAATTATTCGACGGGCTTTCTGTCATGGAAAACACGCGAGTCGGCAAACCTTCGCCGTAGGCCGGCATTGACCTTGCCTGCTCTAACTGCGCTCTGAATCCCGTTGTCTGTGCATTAGCCAAGTTATTAGCCCTAATCCCTGTTCCTAGTAGGTCTTGGGAGGCGCCACTTGCTGAAATATAGAGAAGTTTGTCCATGACTGACTTTTGACTCTGATTAAACCTTAAACATGATTTAGCAAAGGCAATGCCAACCTGTGGATATTTAGTGCAATTGAAAAGTACCGGGGGTATTGAATTGATAACTAAAGAAAAATAAAAAGGCCGCAACCTTGCGACCTTTCTAAATAGGGTCAAATAAAAGCGGTGTCAAGCGCCTGAAATTTGCCGCTTAGCCTTCTTTAAAATTGACTATTTATAAGCTATCGGATATTAAGGATAGTCTGGTTCAGCGAGTTGTTAACCTCCAGCGCACGAGAGTTTGCCTGGAAGTTACGCTGAGCGATAATCATGTCAATGAGCTCAGTGGTCAGGTTTACGTTAGCTTGCTCTAGCGCCGAAGAGTTAATTTCACCGAAAGTACCGGTTGTTGCTTCACCCGCTAGTGCCTCGCCTGAAAGAATACTTTCCTTCCACTGAGTACTGCTCTCTTGAGTTAGGCCTTGTTCATTAGAAAAGCGAACCAAAGCGACACGAACAATAGGTTCAGACGTACCATTAGAGAACGTTGCGCGAACCAGGCCATCAGGACCGATATCGATACCCGTCAGTCGACCTACAGGCAAACCATTCTGTTCTAGTGATGTAACTTCGAATGCAGAAGCAAACTGCGAAGGTTCGTTTGGTGTGGCTAAAGTTGGATTTAAGTTAAAGTCCACTTTAATTTGTTGCGCAGGATTAGATCCGTTACTTAAAATGCCTGCGCCTAGTTGAACAGTTTGGATTTTATTGTCGACCGAGGCGCTACCATCAGGAGTTTCCATTGCGACGAAATCGCCGCCCGCAGAAAAGACAAGCTTCGAAGCCGTTACTGCATTTGAGCCAGTTCCGACACTGTGTACCACGTTTGGATCACCTGGTGCTAATGGCAAACCGGGATCTGCTGAATCTACTTGGTTGACTAGCGTATCGTCTACCGCTGTGGCTACATACCATTCGTTAGCTGCAGCGTTATCTTTGATGAAGTAATAAGTCATTACATGACTGTCACCAAGCGAATCATAAACGGTAACCGAGGTGGCCGCATTGTAAGTAAGCGGATCGGTAGGATCAAAGTTAGCAGGGTTTATCGCTGCATCTCCAGCCGGCAGATTCATTCGGATATCTACTTCGCTTGTTGCTTGCGGAGAACCTGAAGAGTCAGGAATACGTACGGGTTCAGTGGTACTAAGTGCCACCGATGCGCTTGTGCCATCGTTATTCACCGGGAAGCCTAATAAGTTGTCACCATTACTGTTAACAACAAAATTATCGGCGTCCAATTTGAACTGACCCGCTCGAGTGAACGAGAAGTCACGTGAAGTGATCTCAGGTACTGTTGCAAAGAAACCATTACCCGTTATGGCTAAGTCCAGTGCCGTGTTCGTAAACTGAAGACTACCTTGAGAAAATTGCTGTGCAACTTCCTGAGTTAGTACACCGTCACCCACTTTCGTTTTACCACCTGCTAACAGTGACGCCGCATAAACATCGCCAAATTCAGCGCGAGATTCTTTAAAGCCAACTGTATTTACGTTTGCGATGTTGTTGGCGGTTACATCCAAATCTTTTTGTGCGGCTGATACGCCACTCAGTGCAATATTAAAAGACATTATTGATTCTCCTACTAACTGCCGATTTGAATGACGTCATCAAGATTGATACTGACATCACCATCCAAATTCAAAATTACGCCTTGACCACTACCAGCCAAGCTTACACTTCCAACATGGCGATTAACGGCGGTATTCAGCTGAACACCTTCTCCATTCAACTCGCCAGTGGCACTGATAACATATTCACCCGGTGCCATCTGGTTGCCATGCTTATCTTTGCCATCCCATTCAAACTCAATGTTGCCAGCGCTTTGAGTGCCTGCATCAATGGTTTTTATGACTTCACCAAACTGGTTCTCAATAGTGATCGTCATATTCTGAACTGTTTTTTCATTCACGATGACACCCGAAATGCCATCGCCTTCATTGGCCATATAACCCACGTTACCTTGAACCAGCACGTTTTGCCCGATAAGACTAGAAGCTTGTAACGCTTGATTCGATGTCATTGAAGCTGCAAACGACTCAAACTTTTCGTTAAGCTGGGAAATACCGTCGGCCATCGTAAATGATGTCATCTGCGCTACCATTTGATCGTTATCAACGGGTGCAGTGGGATCCTGATTGGCTAACTGCTCAGTTAACATTGAGAAGAAATCTTCCTGGGTTAACTGCTGCTCGGTGCCGTCAGCTATTTTGACGGTTTCCTCTTGCCAATACAGATCAGTATTTAAGCCAGTATTGTTTATGGTATTCACTGAGTAATCCTCACATTATTCAAGCGGCAAGTTACTGCCCTTGACCTAGCTGCAGTACGCGACGGAAAATACGCTTTGTGGTGTCCGCAACCTGCACGTTAGTTTCATACGCTTTGGACGCTGACATCATATTCGCCATCTCTTCCACAATGTTCACGTTAGGTTTATAGATGTAGCCGTTTTCATCTGCCATCGGGTTGTTAGGTGAATACTCCACTTGCAAAGGAGCATCACTTTCTACAATACCCTTTACTTGAACACCTGCACCTTTCGACTGGTCGCGCATTGCATCTTGCAACGCCGTAGCGAAAACTGGATGGCGAGCTCGGTATGTTTCGTCATAGCTGCTGCTAACCGAGTTAGCGTTGGCAATGTTACTTGCCGTAGTATTAAGACGTACATTCTCCGCCTCCATACCTGTACTCGAAATTTGCATTACATTAAATAAACTCATGACTACTGACCTCCTGAGCTAAGCGCTTTTTTCATGCCTTTAATTTTTCCGTTCAAAAATTCTAGGCTGGCTTGGTAGCGCAATCCATTGTCTAAAAACCGATTTCTTTCCGCTTGAACTTCAACCGTATTACCGTCGCCAGTGTCTGGTTGTGTTGGGATGCGGTATTGCATGTCAAAGTTTGCCGCTACTGACGTCGAATTGCCGCTTAAGTGGCGATCATTTGTCCGCACCATTCCTGAAGAAGCGTGATTGGCTGTACCACCAGATGCTTCTCGCATAGCCGACTGCATTGCTTTATTAAAATCAATGTCCCGCGCTTTATAACCAGGCGTGTTTGCGTTCGCTAGATTTCCAGAAATCACTTCCATACGCTCTGTGCGTATAGTGAGTGCTGACTCATGAAAGCCAACCAGCTTATCTAGGTTAATAGCCATAACATGACCTCTGACATACTAAAAATTTGTTCGTGGTGACAATGTAAGCGGACAATTAAATATCGAATCTTGCCGTTTTACTGTCGTTTGTAGAAATAGTTAGCAAGGCAAATGCCATAATGAGATTTTGACGGAGGGTGTAAGTCAAAAGTGTCGACCTGATCGTAAAAAAAGTATTAGTTATCAGGCCGATAAGTTAGATCATTTTTTTTGGTAGTAAAGGCCAGGGTGGCACTTAACCATACTGTAGGTATCACTTGCAGCGCTGATTGATTCAGAGGCGCCAAGGAAAAGCACACCCTGAGGCTGCAGCTGTCCGGCAATTTGTTGCAGGATGCGTTGTTTTACTTCGGCCGAGAAATAAATTAAAACATTACGGCAAAAAACGATATCAAAGCGGCCAAGTGCTGCATAGCTCGAAAGTAAATTTAGACTTCTAAAGCTTACCATCCGACGAACGTCGGGTTTTACCTGCATAAGCCCGCTATCATTTTGCTGGAAAAAGGCCTGTCTCCTTTGCGGGGACAATCCCCTTGCAAGAGACAGTTCGTCATAAATACCTAACTCACACTTTTGCAGCATTTCTGAAGATAAATCTGTAGCAACAATCTCAACACCCGCTCTTAATGCACCTGGCCTTTGGCGCTGATATTCAAGTACAGACATCGCAATAGAATAAGGCTCTTGTCCAGACGAACAAGCGGCACTCCATATGCGAAGCTTCTGATTTTTTGCCGATAGTGTTGGTAGTAACTCTTTTACAAGTAAATCGAAGGGATAGTTGTCTCGAAACCACAACGTTTCGTTTGTGGTCATTGCGTCAATAACGTTCTGCAGTAAGGTTCTGTCGAACCCTTTCACAACCACGTCAATCAGTTCGTCAGCAGACTCATACTTATGCTTATAGAGTAATGAAGCTAAACGGCTGCGCACCAGGTATTGTTTATTATCACCTAATACTATGCCGCATTGCTTTTCCAAAAACTCTCTAAACTTAAGGTAACTCGCTGGCGAAACGTCTTTATTAGCCAATCCTATCTTGCTCCGTTATTCGCACTCAGTCATTAGCCACTTTTGTACCGCGGTAGCAAGTTCATCGGGATGGAATTTCGCGATAAAGTCATCAGCCCCTACTTTTTGCACCATAGCTTGGTTGAAAACACCACTGAGCGACGTATGCAATACAACATGAAGCTTTTGAAGTTCAGGCGTATTCTTAATTTCGGCGGTTAGTGTATAGCCGTCCATTTCTGGCATCTCGATATCTGAGACCAGCACGCCTACACGGTTCGTTACATCGCCATACTCTTCCGCAATTTCTTTAAGCCTGTTTAATGCTTCAAGACCGTTTTTAGCTAGCTCAATTTCTAAGCCTAGTGAAGTTAGGGCCTTTTTAACTTGGTTTCTCGCTACCGCAGAGTCATCTGCAATAAAGATAATTTTGTTTTCTTGGCCTTCGGTTGTCAGACCTTCTGCCACCTCTGAACTTACTTCGGCATTCAACGGAGAAATTTCATTTAAAATTTTCTCAACGTCTAGAATTTCAATAAGTTCATTTTCAACTTCAGTCACCGCCGTTAAATAGCTTGCTCTGCCAGTACCTTGGGGTGGCGGCATGATCGCATCCCAATTGGTGTTGATAATACGCTCTACGGCACCCACCAAAAAGCCCTGAACTGAACGGTTATATTCCGCAATGACAATAAAGGCATTAGAGAGATCTTCAATTTTACGGCCGCGTGTTGCCATACTTAAATCAATGACCGATATAGTTTGACCACGGATATGCGCCACACCACGAACCAACGGGTTTAATTTCGGCATTGCTGTTAGCGGAGGACACTGAAGCACTTCCCGCACTTTAAAAACGTTAATTCCAAAGCGTTGGCGGCCGTTCAGTCTAAACAGCAGCAACTCTAAGCGATTCTGCCCAACAAGCTGCGTGCGCTGGTTTACTGAATCTAAAATCCCCGACATAGGTCACCTCTAAGTAATACTGGGCATGATCATTGCCTCTTATGATAAAGATAGACAATATCACTAAATTTTTGCAGGTCAAACGACAGAAAAATGACACTAAATAGCATTTTTCAGTCTTTAGTAAGGGTTTATACCTTAACTTAATCAATGATCCTGCGTTAACGCTCGTGCTTGTAAACCTTATGGATTTACTTTGGCTGTTATTTATTTGCACTAAGCAAACCGGCCGTATTAAGCATAGTCAATAACTTGTAAACTGAACACGAAAAGTCATGATGAAAAATATGAACGCCAAAACGCGCCTTACATTCACACGATTACTGTCATTGACCGTTTTCAGTGTGCTTTCTATGAACTGCTTGGCGACACAAACCAATCACAAACAGGTTGAAGAAGGCGCAAAACAATACCTAATAACTCAACTTGCTGATAATACGCAGGATACTAGCATTGATGTGTCTATTGTGAAGATAGACGATAGGATAAATATTCCTGACTGCCCAACTGGGTTCGAATACAATGCGTCGCAAGAAGCGCTGAGCCAATCGTATATATCAGTTAGAGTGAGTTGCAGAAATAATGAATGGTATCTTTTCACCAGCGGGCAAGTAACGCGTACCAAAGAAATTGTTGTCACTCAAGGCGCAATAAGTCCAGGAACCGTACTGACATCATCGAATCTCTCTCTGGCAAAAGTTGATGTAAGACGATTGCGCCATACCGCATTTACTGAGCTAGAAGCGCTTATTGGGGCTAGAATAAAACGCCGAGTGACTGACGGACAAGCTATACAGTCAAATATGCTATGCTTTGTGTGCAAAGGCGACAGAATTACCATAACTGCTGAGGTAGCAGGTATGGAAGTGAAAACAGCCGGAATCGCTCAGCAAGACGGTGTTGTTGGTGACAATATTAAGGTAATTAATGCCAGTAGCCAAAAGGCGGTGATAGCAAGAGTCGCAAGCCCTGAAGAAGTCGTGATACACTTATAAACGAGGCAGCGAATATCTACTTTTTTGTTCACAATTTAGCTAAAGAAATTAGCCAAAAGGCCGATACACTTTACAGAGGCGAAAAAGTAGTGAGGACTAATTATGGCAATTAACAATATAAACAATGGGTTACCGAAAACACCCGTTGATAATGGAAAGGTTGCGCAGCAAAACCAAACGCAGCAATCTCCACAGCAGGCATCAACACAGGCTGCGCAAACCGCATCAGTTCCGCGTCAGGATTCTGTATCGTTGACGCAATCTGCTCAGCAGCTCAACCAGGTTCAGAAGAAAGGTTCGGAAGCGCCTGTGAACCAAGATAAAGTCGATCGCCTTAAGCGAGCGATTCAAAGTGGCGAGTATAAAGTTAATCCTGAAGTGCTTGCCAACAAGATTGCAAAACTAGAAGGTGAGATTTTTGGCGCTAAATAGTGAGCGACAAAACTCGTAACTAACCAGAAGAGAGCTAACGTGACTGAACAAGCAAGCCAATTGACACAAGCACTAACAAAGCAAGTGGAGCAACTGTCTTCACTTGCCGTATTGCTTGAAAAAGAATTGCAACTTATCAGTTCGCGAGACGCAGAATCTTTAATGAACTTATTAGACGAAAAGACAGCACTGTTAACGTCTATTCAGGCTCTCGATGGAAGCATTGAGCGCACAATTAGCGATCAAGGCTCAATGTCAGAAGAAGATGAAGCATTAATGGCTAATGCAAAGAAACTTCTGGACGATTGCAAATACCGCACACAAGTCAATCAAAAAGCCGTAGAGCAAGGACAGCTACGCCTCACACACTTACGTAACTTGATGATGGAAGTTCGTGCCAAAGAATCGCTCACCTATGACAAAAAAGGAAAGCCGAAAGGCGGGACTTTAGGGTCGGGAGTGAGCGCCTAATTTTTTTGCGATTTCAGTAAACCCCACTCAGCGAGCTTTAACCATTAAGCCTTAACCGGTAAAAGTAAATTATATCTCTGTGAATTTGCGCATGTTTTAAGACTTCACGATACAGCCACTTGCGCAGACACCCCTTTCGCTAACGTTTAATAATACTTAACATCCTTTACTCGGCGCGGTTTTGCGGTCGACAGATATATATCGTAAACCTGCTGCATATCTAAAGCGAGTTCGGTGACGTATGTATCTTCACCTACCGGATAGGCTTTTACGACTTCAGCGCCTCTAATGACCCCCTCTACAGATGCTCGCAATGTTTCGCTATCTATAACCAAGTGAGACAGAGACTGATTGCCTTCAATTTTTTGACCATAGACTTGTTCAGTGAGCTCTCGGTATGCATCTAATTTTGACGCTTTCATCGCCATTATAAGCTTCATGCTGTCGCTTTCGCCATGCTGAGAAGAAATCGGCGCATAGCCTACCGCCTTGAGCACGGGATAGCTTTCTGGTTCTATTGTTTCCCACTCAACGTGTTTATCAATAATGCCGCATCCACCAGTGCTTATTGCTAAACCAAGAAAGCAAGACAGCAGCAGCGATTTTGATTTATGTATTTTTTTCAAGCACATAGTTTCATTTCCAAATTACATTATTAATAAAATCAAATGTGTAGTTACGCTGCTCTCGTCGGTGGCAGCCTTGTAACTACGAGATACTGCCATACTCGCGGTAGCAGATTTTGACATATCTAAACTGACGCTTTTTACAAACCTTTAGCAAGATACGCGTTGCAAGATATGTGCAAGATATGCGCCCGATTGATTTAATGGCGACGAAACCACATCAACTGGCACTCTTTTCGCATACTTCGCTTCATAAACCGGGCGCTTTGCATAGCGCAGTTAGATAAAAACCTCCAGAGGTGTGCGGTGCGACATATTAGCAAAACAACGCTGGTAACTATTTTAAATGCAGTCGTGGCGGTAATTTGCCTGTTTGCATTTTTGGTTGGGCAAGCAAATGCCGTGTGGTACGAGGCTACAGGACAGGCTGTGGTGCGAAATGGTGATAAGGAAACTGCCAGACATGCGGCTACCCAAGAGGCACTTAAGCAAGCCATGCTTTTTGCAGGCGCGTCAGTTCATAGTGTCGCCAAGCTTACAAATGGCCTTCTTAAAAATGAAGAGATGACCATTCGCTCTACCGGCGAAGTTGAACAATTGGAACTAGTTGATGAAGTTTATAGCGGCGATGTGATTACGGTAAGTATTCGCGCTGACATTTTTCCAAGAGGAAAAGTGTGTGCCGCACAAAATGACCAAAAACATTTCGCTACTACACATTTCAGGGTACGTAACAGAGCGCAGCTAACACAGGGTAATATTCCCAATTTCGATGCTTCATTCACCCAGCAGTTAGCACAGGCCATGCGAAATAAAACTGAAAACCTAGATATTATCTATATCGCGCCACATACTGCAAAATTTGACAGTCGATATACTGACCAAAATGTACGCACGCTTTCAGCGCAAAGTAATACTCAATTTGTGCTGGTGGGCATGATAGATGACTTAAGCGTGACACGGGAAGAGGCTTCGGTTTTTACACCGTGGCGTGAGGGTACTTCTCGACGCTCCTTTGCTATGACCATTCAAGTCTATGACGGCATTAATGGAGGCCTGTTGTTGACTAAGTCTTATCAGAATCGAGGAGAATGGACATTCGACAGATTCGAAGATGTAGATGAATTTTCGACGAAGTTTTGGCAGTCGCTTTATGGGCAGACTGTCAACGCGACAATAGCAGAAGCGATTGAAGACATAAAAGAAGCCACTGCATGCCAGCCAATGACAGGTAGAGTGATTAATGTTGCCGGCGATAAAATTTCTGTATCTTTAGGCAGAGACAATGGCATTTCTGAAAAAGATGAACTATACCTTTATCAAGCTAAAGAGATTGTCGATAACCGTGGCCGTAAATACTTACAGTACTCACTATATCCTGGCAAATTTGTAGTGAGTAGTGCCTACGGTAATTCGTCTCTAGTAGTAAACGAAGGTGCAGGAATTATCGCAAACATTCAAGAACACGATTTTGTAGTAAAAAAATAGTCTTTCTCGATTTCCACTTTAGCATTCAAAATCATGGTTGGTTTATCAGCATAGCCATGTTATACCTATAACTACGTATAGCAAATTATACTTAAACTTTAGGTGAAGACGGTTACTCTCGCCTATACTTTAGTATAACTAAAATTATGAAGTTATGACCCTTTCTCTATTTGCGTCGCACTGCTTAGCATTAGTGGCCCTGCTACTGGCTGGACAGCAAATGAAGGATCAGTATGTAATCGAGTTTCCAAAGCTTGAACAGGAAGTAAAAAATAAATTTGGAGCTGATAAAGCATCACACGTTACAGCGCTAGAAGCAGCCCTACACGCTCTTGAAAGTAAGGGTGTCAAAGATCAATTGCTTGGTGTAAACGCTTTCTTTGATGAGCATATTCAGTATGCTACTGACGATATTGTGTTTAAAGAAAAAGACTACTGGGCAACCCCTTCTGAACTTTTTGGCCATTCTCGCGGAGATTGTGAGGATTATGCCATTGCAAAATACGTAGCTCTGCTACACTTAGGTATCGATAGTTCTAAACTTCGCCTAATTTATGTAAAAGCGAAGATTGGTAGAAGTCGAGTAACACAAGCACATATGGTTTTAGGATACTATGACTCCCCTTCATCGGATCCCCTTGTGCTAGACAGCTTAGTGTCTAATGTATTACCCGGCTCACAGCGCACAGACCTGATACCTGTTTTTAGTTTTAACGACTCAGGTATTTGGCAACCAGGCAAAACGGCACAGGTTTCTTCGTCTACCAGTAGACTATCTAGGTGGCGTGACGTTATTGAGCGCATGAAGCAAGAGGGGATTAGCAGAAGGTCCTAGAAGTTTATGTCAATAACAAGAGAATTATGGCTAGCCATTGTAGTCGTTGTCCTTGTTGCAATTGCAGGTAGCGTGACAATTCATGGAATTACTACGAAGCAATACGTAGAAGAACAGCTTTATTCAAAAAACTTAGATAACGCAAGTATGATGGCGTTAACGCTAAGTGGATTAGAAAAAGACCCCGTATCTTTAGACCTTTTCATCATGTCCCAATTCGATATAGGACACTACGCAACAATTGTACTTCAAAAAGCGGACGGCGAAATTGTGTCTGCCCACACCCACGAAGTGCAATTAGATGAAGACACGCCCAGATGGTTTGCAGACAATTTCTCACCTAATGTCAATCCAGGTATTGCTCAGGTTAGCGAGGGGTGGGGTCAGTACGGTACGATATATGTTGAAACCGACACCAGCTTCGCCGTCGCATCTATGTGGCGCGCTACTCAACGGCTCATTTTTGGCCTGTCCCTTGTAGGTATCTTCTCAGGAATAATAGGCGCGTGGGCACTTCGTTTTATTATTCGACCTCTGGATGGCGTTGTTAATCAAGCCGAGTCTTTTGGTGAAATGAAATTTGTTCAACTGCCCGAACCTCGCACGCTAGAACTCAAACGTGTAGTTCGCGCGATGAATTTCTTAGCGAGAACGTCCAAGAAGATTATGGAGGAGGAGAATACCCGCCTTGATCTCATGCGCTATAAAACCCAATTCGACGACGAATCAGGTGTCGCCAACAGGGACTATTTTATATCGATTTTAAAAGGCCAACTTGCCTTTCGCGATACAGAAGGCGTCAACTGCGTCTTTTTTGTGAGATTTACTGAGGGCGAAGGTTTCTTGCGCTCCCCGGCTAACATACGTAAAAATCGTATTCGCGACTTCGTTGAAGAAATTAATGATTGCCTTTCTATGCATCATCACCTTTTCACCGACAGTCGTATTGCTAGAATGCAAAAGAATGAATTTGCTATTCTCCTCACCGAAACCCACGATGCCGTTACTATATCTGAAGCATTACACGGTGCGTGTTTAAGTACATTTAGTCGCGATGGCGACCCTCAAGTCTTTCAGTCGGTTGTGAAATTACGACCGGATGACAGCTTTTCAAACGCACTCATGCGCGCTGATGCAATGATAGATGAAGCCGAATCGGATGAAATGGACGAACCGTTTGTCGAGGCCCCGCTAAGAGAATTTATTTCACTTGTGGAAGAGAAGCGATGGGAGCAAGAGCTCAAACGTGCTATCGATGAGCGCGATGTAGAAACATTTAATTTCCCAGTGCTCGATATAGACAGAAATTTGGTTCATTACCAAAGCTGGGCTGGGGTGAACATAGACGGCGAGCTTAGAAAGAGCGGCTTCTATACCCACTGGGCACGTTACTTAGGTTTGTTGCCACAGATAGAACTGACAACCATTATTCACCTTATTGATTACATTAACCGTTCTGGCACAGAATCAAAGTTTGCTTTTCTTTGCTCTGAACAGTTCATGCTAGACCCTGAAACCCTTGCACAGCTTTATTATCAAATAGGTACCAACTCAAAAGCAGCTAAACAGCTGTGCTTCGAAGTAAGGGAATCTACAGCAACACGTTTCCCTGACGAATTTAGCGACTTTTGCACTACGCTTAAAGCTAAAGAATGCGAAATAGGCCTTAAACGTGTAGGCGAATCGTTCTCGCAACTGTTAGATGTGCAAGAGATGGGGCTAGACTATGTGAAAATTGATTCCGCATTTATGGCCGACATAGACTTCAACCCAGCTAATCACGCTTTCCTTCGAGGCTTCTGCTCACTGGCGCATACTTTCGGTATTAAAGTATACGCCGACGGCGTTAAACGCTCTGACCATCAAGCGCTCTTTATAGAACTTGGTATTGACGGCGTTGTATCACACATGGAAGTTATAGAGCATCTTTTAGATGACTAAATTCACCAAGTCGGAGTAATAGACTGATTCGGTCCTTTGCCTCAAATTTGTGTAAGAGCGTACCCACATATTCTTTAACGGTACGCTCGGTAATACCGTGCTCTCTTGCAATTTCTTTATTGCTTAACCCATCTAAAATGCCGCTCAATACGTCCTTTTCGCGGTTCGTTAAGCCACTTAAAGCAGGTAACACGCGTTTAGACTGCAGATTGACCGCCACATTAGATGTTGTCACTAAAAGCAACTCATTAGGTAACCACATTCCTCCGGCTTCTATCACCCTCGCTACCGAAGATAAAAGAGACTGGGTTCCTAATGCGTGACAATACGCCCTAGCGCCTAGCATCAGCGCTGTTTGCATCTCTAAACGGTCATATTTGTAGGTCAGTAATACCACTTGCGTTACTTTTTGCTTGGCTTCAATTAGCTGTTGCCGCCAGTTCTCATCGCTTGCCAATATCCATATACAATCAGTTTGATCACATGTTAGTTGATCAACCCGACTATAGCTGGTCCACGAATACTGGGTTAGCGCCCCTTGCAAATCTTTCTCGGCAATGAAATGTCTCATTTAACGCTCCCGCAGCGCAGAGGCTGTAACATTGAACAGAGGGGATAAGATATAGTTAAGGACAGTTTTCTTTCCCGTCAATATGTCTACCTGTACGATCATTCCAGGTAAAATATCTAACGCTTCATCAGCAATGCTTTTCTTCGTTTCAAGCCTGACTAAATAGTAGGTTTCATCTTTCTCGTTGGTAATGGCGTCAGCACTGATATGTTGGACTTCAGCAGACATACCGCCATAAATAGTAAAGTCGTAAGCACTGAACTTTAAGATGGCCTGCTGCCCTTCTCGAATAAACGCAATATCTTTAGGCGAGACCTTTGCCTCAACAATAAGTTGATCATCTTGAGGAACGAGTTCCACTACCGCGCTGCCTGGTGTAATGACCCCACCAATGGTATTAATGAGCAAGCGCTGCACCGTACCATTGATTGGCGATCTCAGCGCTGCTTGTGACACCACATCTTCTAAACTGGTTTGAGACTGCTGCAATGTCGCCATTTCGGCGGTGGCTTCGGTCAATTCTTGGTTCCATCGATTAACCAGTTTAAGACGCGCTTCTTCCTTCTTTATGATTTCTTCTTCGATGGCGTTTAAGCCACGCTCAATCGCTACCTTGGACTTGGTGATGTTTCCTTCTAGCTCTACTATCTGACGTTCCAATCGAAGGATTTCAATCTCCGACACAGCACCTGATGCAAGTAATGGCTTGGTCACAGAGAGCTCTTTCTTTGAGAGGGACAAAACGTTTTGATACTGGGAAAGATTCGCTCGCTCTTCTTCTACGTCTTGACGGCGTTGCATAATGCGAGAATCCGATCCTGCTGCAACTTCATCAAGCTCAGCCAAGTTGGAATTGTAGAGCTTGCGTTCGTTATCAACGATCGTTGGAGCCTGTTCGCGAAGCTCTCGATTAAACCGCAACACGTCACCTTGGGTAAGCGCAGATAAGCGCTGCACTTTCGCCGCCAGCGCCGCAAACTGGGTTGTGTTTTCTTCAAGGCTTGACAAAAAGCGGGTAGGATCAACCTTTAATAACACTTGCCCAGCTTCAACCGTTTGCCCTTCTCGTACTAATATATCCTGTACAATCCCTCCGTCGTAGGATTGGAGAACCTGTAGTTGCTGAGACGGTATGACTTTCCCATCGCCTTTGGCAACTTCATCAATCTCTGCAAAATACGACCACACCACCAAAAGAAATAAAACTAGTGATACCAAATACAAAAGCCCACGGGCTTTCACCGGCGTTTGCATTATACGTGACCACTCGGCTTCCAATACCCAGTCCTGACCTGGAGGTGGCGCTAGCCAACCTCGCATTAATCGCTGCAACCAGTCTTTTTTCTCACCACCACTGTTTAAAATCATGGCGCCCTCTTAAGTATTTGACTTGGCTGTTTAAACTGAACAAGTACATCTTCCTTCTTACCGTCAGCAATAACTTTTCCGTTCTCGACAACAATCACGCGCTCAACAAGGTCAAGCAACGTAGTACGATGAGTATTGATGATGAGTGTTTTGCCGGATGTCGCTGCTTTTATGGTTTCCTTCATCTGCGCTTCGTTTGTTGAGTCCATGGCTGAGGTAGGCTCATCCATGATATATATCGCAGGGTTTCGCACTATGGCTCTAGCCATCGCTACTGCTTGTCGCTGACCACCAGAAAGTAAGCTACCTCGCTCACCTACATTTTGCTCTATCCCGTTGGCATTACCATTAACAAGTTTCGCCAAACCACACTGAGTCAGTACCTCCCAAAAGTCACTTTCATCGATATGTAAATCTTCAGACATAATATTGTCTTTCAATGAACCGTAGAAAAGGCTGACGTCTTGTGGCACGTAACCTATCTGTTTGCGAAGTAGTGTCGGGTCGTATTGCTGAAGGTCTATACCATCCATGAGCAACTGACCCGATTCAGGGCGGTAAAAGGCCATAATCAGTTTGTTCAGGGTAGATTTTCCGCATCCGTTTTTGCCCAAAATTGCTACGTGCTCACCTTGTTTAATTGAGAAGTTTATGTCTTTGAGTGCAAGTACGGTTTCATCTGGATATTTAAAGCAAAGCTGGCTTGCATCAATATTCCCCTTAAGCACAATATTACTTTTTATCTGCTTATTACTGCCTGACTCACTCGGTAAAGACATAATATCGTCAAGGGCATTCTTCGCCGTCTCAGCATGATGGTATTGCGCCAATAAAGCCGCAGCCTGGGAGACCGGCCCCATAGCTCGGCTAGACAATAGGTAGGCAGCAATCAATCCACCTTGGGTGATTACACCTTCAATGATCAGATATACACCAGTTAAAATGATTACAACGCCGACTGACTGCTGAACCCAAAGTGCAGCATTATTTACCGACATCGAAACCAAACGCAGCTTGGCGTTAACTTTGGCTAGAAATATCGTCTGTTTTTCCCACGCACTTTGGTTTCGGCTCTGGTAACCAAATGCTTTTATGTCTTCTAAAGATGTTACGCTTTCAGTAACCAGAGAACTTTTACGAGAACTAATCTCCATCGACTCTTCTGACAGAGAGCGCATTACGTGTTGCGCTTTCATGGCGTATAGGAAAAGCGCGGTGGCGCCAATAAGAATAGGAATGATCAAATAAAAATCGATCATGGCTATGATAACGACAAACAGGAGCCCGAATGGCAAATCAACCAATGCCACCAGCGTTACAGAACCAAAAAACTGCCGAATACTCTCAAAAGATTGCAAGCTGTTTATAAAGGAACCGCTTTTTGCTGGCCTACTGGCCAAATTTATAGACAGTACTTTTTCCATAATTTTTGCAGAAAGCGTGACATCTAGCCGACTTGCCGCCAGTTCTACAAAATACTGCCGAAGCATGCGTAATAAAAAATCTGCCGCGAGAACAAAAAGCACGCCGATGGCCAGCGCCCACAAGGTTTCCAGTGCCGCATTTGGCACCACCCTGTCGTATACATTCATTACAAAAAGAGGCAGGGCAATGGAAAGCAGACTAATAAAAACAGAGGCTATTAGTACATCCCTATACAGCCCTTTTGCAGATTTGATAGATGACCACAACCAGTGCCCTACCGAGGACTTGTCAATTTGAGCATTAGTTTCTTGCGCATGCATCTCTGGACGAGCAAATATGATGTACCCAGTATAACGGGCAGCAAGTTCATCTCTGGGAACTTCAACCACGGCGTCATCTAGTTCTGGATACGAAACTCTTGCATGAGTAGGCTCTAAGCCATGTAGTACACAGGCTTGCTTTTCATTTAAGACTAATACAGCGGGCAAAAGCGCAGTATTAATGTGGTCTAAATCGCGCTTAACCGTTCTGCTGGCGAGTCCCGCCCGTTTAGCTGCACGCTCAAATCCTGTGGGCGATAATTCGCCGCTATCTAAGGGAAGCCCACTGAGCAGGCTGACTCGAGATACATCCAGATGGTGCGCATGACAGATCGTAATCAAACAATCCATCAATACGCCTCCTTGCTGTTCCAAATAGGATATGTCGTCTACGACCTTCTTTTCCTTCATATAGGCCTACACATCGCTATTCATTAGAAGGAAGCTGGATAATAGCCGCTTCAATTCTGCGATTACGGGCGTTCGCTGCGTCTGATTCTTCATCAACCAGCGGACGACTCTCTCCGTAACCAACCGCAGTAATTCTTCTCGCTTCTATATTGGCTTTGGTCATCAGCAACGACGCTACTGCCTTTGCTCTGCGCTCAGACAAGCGCTGGTTGTATGCCGCATCCCCATCTAAAGAAGCATGGCCGTGAATAATCACCCCTGAATTTGGGTCATTGTTTAAGGCTTCGATGACGTCCTGAAGCGAGTTCTCGTATTCAGGTAAAACCTCGGTAGAATTAGACGCAAACTCGATATTGACGTTGAATGAATTGATTATCTTCGCATTATCTAACGTAAAATCTGCAGCACTTGGTTCTGGCGCCATATCAGGCTCTTTGGCTTCACAACCAAAGTCATCGACCATAGCCCCAGGCGTAGAATCGACGCAGTCGTCCCATAAATCCACAATGCCGTCGCCATCACTGTCTCGCTTAAGGATATTAAGTTCATCTTCAAAATTCGTGCGAACGGCTGGACAAACGTAGTTAGGGTCGTAACTTATTCTCTCTTCAGCTTTGTTCAGTACATCAGGCACGCCATCTTTTGTAACTCCTAACGTTTGTGCCAAGCTACCCGAGGCCGCAAGCAGTCTTACACGCGCCTTTTCTAAGGTGTATTGTGCTTCTAAATATGCGCGACTAGATTCGTAGTACTCGTTTTCGGAATCGAGTAAGTCTAATAGGGAACGTTCGCCAATGGTAAACTGATCCATGTATGCAGACTTTACTCTGTCTGAAGACAGGCGGTGGGCATTCAGTGAGGGTAGCTGCTCAGTAATATTGATAATATCGTTATAAGCAATTTGTACCGTTTGTCTCATATCGATACAGGCTTTATCCCGCAAGTCTTTTGCTAAATCTACCTGCGATAAAGCTTGTCGAATCGCTGCGCGGTCCGAACCACCATTATATAAGTTGTAAGAAAAGTTGACGCCAACACTGGCTTCAGTAATGGTGTTATTCAGCGCAGCTTGGTCTCGTGTTTGCGCACCATAGCTTGCGGTTAAATTAACTTGTGGATGGTAAAGACTTCTTGCACTGTCCACGGCGTAACGCTGGGCATCAATGTTGTAAATAGCGGCATTGAACTGAGGGTTGGTGCCATATGCACTGGTCAGCAACGATTGAATATCTGTAACATTTGCATCAACGAACGCAGAGTTTATCGATACTGACCGAAGGTTTTGAGCAGGCTTTTCACCCACCAGCCGTAAAAACCGCGCGGTAACATCGTGCAAATTAGACAGCTCGGTAAGCACATTAGACTCAGCCAGAGACAAACGGCCGCTAATTTGTTCCAAATCGGCACGACGACCTACACCTGCTTCTACACTTTCCTCAATTTGTTTAAACACGTCCACATGAGTAATTAAGTTTTCTTCAGCGAGCTTTAAAAGCTCCCGGAACAATTGCACGTCCATATAAGCTAGGGCTGTATCAAGAGACTTCTGTTCTATTTCGCCCATTAGTTCGAAAAAGCGTACCACTTGTGCTTGCTTAAAACGCTTAACCTCACTGCTAGTTAGGAATCCATCATATAACATTTGGGTTAACGTAATTTGCCCAGTATGCCCCATGTATTCACGATCTAACCCGTAGTTTCTATCGGTGTAAGCACTCGACGCCAACACATCGACCTGAGGGCGAAAGCCGCCACGAGCAATATCTACGTCTGACATAGCCACTTGAAGTTGACGCCAGCTGGCTTGCACTTCTGGGTTTTCGTTTACTACCTTGCGAACATAGTCTTCCAAACTGACTGACAAGTCACCAAGACCATTACTTTGAGCAACAGCAGCATGGGCTAGCATAGCGCCAGATGCTCCAATAACAACCTTGGAAAGCACTGAATTTATAAACTTCATATATGCATCTCACTATGTAAATACTAAGCGACATTTGTGTCGTTTCTTACTTCTAAAAAGTAGACGCTATGTGTATTTCTGCAAACTTGTCCCTCAACTATTAGACTAAAAATTAATAAATTAGGGGTAACTACCTAGGTTTTATACCAAAGGATATGCGTTCCCCGTACCACGGTCCGGTAACGAGATAAAAAAGCCCTGCTACGCTTTTTGTATAGCGTGAAAATTTATCGATTGAGAGGGAATTATGGCTGAAGTAATCATTGCAGAAGTAAATGGCGAGGCTTCTTTAGTACGTGGTGAAACAGGTGAACAGGTCAATGTTACTGTCGGTATGACGGTGGCGGAAGGCGATGTATTAAACATATCACCTGATGGATTTGTTACCGTAAGTGTAGATGGAGAACTTCGCACACTTCCAGCCGGACAAAGTGTTACTTTCCCGCTGCAATTAGATTTCACCGAAAACAATTCTGACGATGAATTTGCTGTTTTTGATGAAAGTGTGGATGAGCTAACAGCATTACTTGACGGTGTTGACGGCGTTGATGGTAACAACCAAGAAGGTGACGCTGACTTTCTTGATGTGCTTGCAGGTGATGGAGACATTTTAGAATCGTTAGAAGCAACCGCGGCGGGTCTAGATGGCGGCGCTGGTACTGACGGCGGTAGTAATTTTGTGCGCGTTGATCGCATAAATGAAGAAGTCGATCCCGTGGGTTTCCAGTTCGATCAAAGTGCAAATGGCAACGACGATGTTACGCCAGTTGAGTTTTCTGGAACAGGCGAGCAAGCACAAGACATCTCTCTTACCCTAGATGCGATTGGCTTAACAAGCGACACCACGCCAACACTATCAGGGATTACTTCAGCAATTCCAGGCAGTACAGTCACACTAACCGTTACCGATAGTGAGGGAAACACTCAGGTTGTTACCGCTATTGTGCAAGATGACGGTACGTTCAGCGTAGACGTACCAAATGCGCTGGCTGACGGTAACTTCACCGTAGACGCCACCGTGTTAGAACCTACAGGTAATACTGCAGATAGTTCTACCACCGGTGAAATTGACGCCACCGCCCCAACGATTACTATTAATGCGCCAGGTTCTGATAACGACACCACGCCAACCCTTTCAGGTACCACTGATGCCACTCCTGGCAGCACGGTTACATTAACCATTACCGACAGTGCAGGCAATACTCAAACCGTAACTGCCATTGTGCAAGCAGATGGCACCTATAGCGTTGATGTTCCTGCAGAATTAGCGGAAGGCGAATTTACCGTTAACGCCAGCGTGACCGATGAGGCAGGCAATACAGCAACTGCTGATACCGCAGGGGAAATTGATACTACCGCCCCAACCATTACCATTAATGCGCCAGGTTCTGATAACGACACCACACCTACCCTTTCAGGTACAACCGATGCCACTCCTGGCAGCACAGTTACGCTAACCATTACCGACAGTGCGGGCAACACGCAAACTGTAACTGCCACTGTGCAAGCCGACGGCACCTATAGCGTTGATGTACCTGCTGAATTAGCTGAAGGTGAATTTACCGTTAACGCCAGCGTGACCGATGAGCAGGCAATACAGCAACCGCTGATACTACAGGGGAAATTGATACTACCGCCCAACCATTACCATTAATGCGCCAGGTTCTGATAACGACACCACGCCTACCCTTTCAGGTACCACTGATGCCACACCGGGTAGCACGGTTACATTAACCATTACTGATAGTGCGGGCAATACGCAAACCGTGACTACCATTGTGCAAGCAGACGGCACGTATAGCGTTGATGTGCCGGCTGAATTGGCCGAAGGTGAATTTACCGTTAACGCCAGCGTGACGGATGAGGCTGGCAATACAGCAACCACAGACACCACGGGCGTAATTGATACCACTGCACCGTCGATCACTATCGACACCATAGCGACTGGTAACGACACTACGCCAACCTTGTCAGGTACCACTGATGCTACACCGGGTAGTACAGTTACATTAACTATCACCGATAGCGCGGGCGTTACTCAAACTGTAACTGCCACTGTGCAACCAGACGGCACCTATAGCGTTGATGTACCGGCTGAACTAGCTG